>JAAOZO010000120.1 GCA_011605715.1 Nitrososphaerota archaeon
GTTATCTAAGGCTTCTAGTAATTTTACTTTCTCGACAACGTCGTTGAAGTTTGAAGATGCTACACCAACAACATTGTAATTTTCCTTTCTTGCTCTAGCTAACGTTAGGAGAAATTCTCCAGTTCCTCCATAGAGGTCGTCAACTAATATTGTTGGCTTCTTTTTTTCACTAATTACGTACCATGGCACATTGTTCCAAATTCCTATAATATAAACAACAAATCCAACAACATCGTCCATGTTTTCTAGAGCCTTCTTTACTTCTTCTACGTTTTTAACTAAGGTTTCCTTAAACTCAATTTGGGGAAGTGCTTTCCTTAATGCTTTAGATAGCTCAGAAGCTCTAGCTTCAAAGTTGTAACCAATGTGAGGCCATGATGGAACTTCAGAAGGCACCGCTGAAAAAATTAATCCTACTTTTGCGGTCATCTTTCGTCTCTCTTAATAGCAGTGTAATTCTTCTTATTTAAGTCTTTCTTCACTATACTAGGCTCTGTTGACTTAATGTTTTCTAGGCCAAGGGTTACCTTTTCTTATGTTCTTTGAAATAAACTTTAAGAAGCAGATAACCCACATTTCGTTAGTTCTCTATGCTCTTTACTTGGTAACTACGTTATAGAAAAGTTTCGAACGTAATTAAAGTTTTCGTTGAAAGAAGTTCATAGCAATTGGAGCGGATTCAAAAAGTTTAAGAAGATATCCAAGGTAAACTGTAGAGTTTCTATTTTCTTGGTAGATGAAACTGCTGTAAAAGTTGCTGGAAAGCTAGCTTGAGTTTGGGTAGCCTATGAACCATACTCAAAGAAAATCCTTGGGTTTGGCTTTCTAGGACTAGAAATTCCTATGAAGCTGAACTTTTCCTAAGAAGCTTAATTAGTTTGCACGGAAGGCTTATGGAAGCTTAAGTCTTGTTCATTGAACTTATGAATTTAGGGGTTGTTTAATTTATTTCATTTGTTTAACAAAGAGGAAGGTAATAAAGTAATTCAAAAAATCTAGAGATGTAGTAGTATGGGATTTAAGTTAACAGAGCGCAAAAGTAGCAAAGAAGTATTTTAATAACCTACTAGGATGCAGTTCACCGAATGAAGGTTTTACAGGATGAGATAGTTGCTAAGCATAGTTGTTATCTAAGTTTAAATCTTCTACCGAACCTCTCCTATTCTCATTCATATATAGGGACAAGTCTTCTAACGGACTGTTAAAAGACTGGAAGTCTGAACTGGATGCGCAGAAGCTGAATGAAGAATGCACCCGGCACACTATGGTTTATACTGATACAGAGACAAGATTGCAGGTGCGATGTATCGCAATAGAGTATCATGATTTTCCAGCTGTGGAGTGGATTTTATACTTCAAAAATACAGGTGTTGAAGGCACTCCAATTATTAAAAGCATTTAGGCTCTGGACGTAATCGCACGTTGTCAAGATGGTAGATGAGCAACACTGTCTTTAGGCTTCGTGAAATACAACCTGACGCTCATTATGAAGTAACCGATCTGGATACAGAGAAGAAGAGAACTATAACTGGTAAGGAACTCATGAATGATGAGCTTAAGGTTCATTTGGCTAAGAATCCTGATTCAACTCTTATAATGTACAGGTGTGAACACAAGTAGAAATTGCCGAAAGCAAAGTTACACTTCTCAGCTGAATCGATAGTTAAGCGACTACTTAACTAGGAAGTAATAGGAACTAAAAGTTCCTATTTTCTAGTTACTTATAATGCCCACTATTTTCCACTCTTCGCTTCTCTAGCAGCCAAAGATAGGCTTTTTTCGTTAAATTAAAAGACTAAAGTTTCATCTGAGCTGTGAAGCTTCTTCTTTTTAAGTTATTAGTATAAAAATACAGATTGTGGCTAACATAATTCCACTTAACAACGGTATAATCTTAACCTTAGTAGGTTTTCTGAATATTTCAATCTTTTTCACTATCTTCCTTGAAAAAACAATGAGTATCAGTATTATTACCAAAGGAAGCACAAATACTAAATTGTAAATTAGTAGCAAAATGTAGAACTGAAGCGAATTTCTTAGGACAGACATAAGGCTTACACTTACTACATAAGGGCCTCCACTACATGGTAGAAGAGTAAAACTAGCTACAAATCCCATAATCATGGCGAATAAAGGGCTAAAATAGGCTCTTTGTAAAAAATACGACATTATCTTCCTTATTTGTACAGGAGTTCTTGGATTGAATTCTTTTTTTAATCCTCTTAAGATATCATCAAGTGAAACAATTAATCCAAAAATTCCAACTATATACTTGATGTACGGAACTCCAAACATTATTTTGTTTAAAAACAACCCTAAGATGTAGTAACCTATTAAAACAGAAGATATAAAAGAAATTCCTACTAGAATAGTTTTTATCCTACCAAAGGAATTTAAGGTTAACAGAAGTAAAGCAGTAAAAACTAAAAAGGTACATGGGTTTATTGAGTCAGCTATAGCCAAACTTAAAGTTGGGAAAACTAAGTTTAATAAAGCCGTATTTAAATATCCTCTTAGAAAAAGTTCCTCAATTTCAGAATTGATTTCTTTATTACTAAGAGAGTATGTACCAATGCCATAAGGTGTAATTACTTTTACACTATCTGTGAGAGGTTCATTTAAGATCTTATTTAAGTATTCTTCATCTGTAGTTGCAATTACTATGAAAGCTAGCTTACCATCTTTAAATATTCCTATTAATGGAGTGTCATACAGTAAAAAAATGTCTTCTAGTGTATGTCCTTTTGTAAGAATACAGCTGATGCAAACATTCTCTGGGATTATAGGAACATTAGAAGCATATAACAAACTTACTATTTTAAAAAAGTTTTTAAAGTTTTCTTCTTCATTGATGTTATAGAGTGCTATTTTTATATCTTTTTTAGAGATATTCAGTTGTAAAGGGAGCTCGTAAACAAAAACTTCTATAGAACTTTCAGTACTAGAATAAACGTTAAAGGTAAAGCAAAGAAGGAATAGACTCATAAGACAAAGAAGTACTACTTTGTTCATGGCTTAGTTAAAGATACAGGAAGCAAGCAACCTTTCGTCCAGTCTTAATTTCTAAAAAAGGAGGCGTTTCGTTTCTGCATTTCTCTGAAGCAAACGGACATCTTGCAAAAAATACACATCCCTTCTCAACTTTAAGTTTCTTAAACGATTCTATGGATGTTAAGTCTAATTGCTCCTTCCATCTCTTTGTAGGATCAGGTATAGGTATAGAACTCGTCAAAAGTTTAGTATATGGATGCAGTGGTTCCGTTATTACTTCATCTTTTGGTCCTTCTTCTACTATTCTACCGTGGCATAGAACAAGTATATCATCAGCTACATAGCTTGCTACGTTAAGGTCATGTGTTATAAAGATGCTAGAAATGTTATACTTATCTTTAAAAGATATTAAGTAGTTTAAGAACATCGCTCTTAATGAAACATCTATCATTGAAATAGGCTCGTCTGCTATTATAAGGTTTGGTTTTATTAAAAGAATTCTTACAAGCATAAGTCTTTGTCGTTCACCTCCACTGAGCTGATGAGGATACCTGCCGAGTATGTCTTCTGGTCTAAGTCCTATGTCTTCCATAGCTTTAAGTATAAGTTTACGAGTATCTTCTCTATTCGATGAAAGTTTAAACTTCTTTACAGCAAGTTCTAGTACGCGTTCTACTCTATAAAACGGATTATAGATTCCGTAAGGATCTTGAAATATAGGTTGAACTTCTTTGTAGTATTCTAGCTTATTCTTTTTAAGCCACTCAAGTATATTCCTACCTTTATAGATCACTTCTCCAGAAGTTGGCTGAAGAAGACCTAAAATAATCCTAGCAATCGTAGACTTTCCACTTCCACTTTCACCAACCAATGCAATTATTTTAGGTTTATCTGAAGGTATCTGAAATGAAACAGAATCTATAGCTTTTACAGTTCTTCCAGATAGTAAGCCACCTATCCTATATACCTTAGTTAAATTCTTCACTTCAAGTAAAGGCTGGTTCATCGTTAAGTCACCTAGATAAGTGGCACGCAACATATCTTTCAGAATTAAATTCTTTCAGAATTGGTTCAACATTTCTGCATTTCTCTGAAGCAAACGGACATCTTGGATGAAACCTACATCCTGAAGGCCAATTCAGAGGACTAGGCGCAAGTCCAGGTATACCTTTAATGTAACTTTTACCTATCACGGGGATTGAAGAAATTAAACCTTTAGTGTATGGATGCAACGGATTTTTAAACACATCATAGATAGGTCCTACCTCTACAATTTTACCAGCATACATTATAGCAATCCTATCTGCTATCTGTGCATGAACAGCAAAGTCATGCGAAACTACTATGACAGTTATACCGTAATCTTCTTTTAAGCTTCTCAAAAGTTGTAAAATGCCCTTTTGAGCAACTACATCAAGTGCCGTAGTCGGTTCATCTGCTATAACTAACTTGGGCTTTAAAGCTATGGCAGTAGCAATTATAACCCTTTGTTTCATTCCACCACTAAGCTCATGAGGATACATTTCAGCAACTTCCACAGGAAGTCCTACCTCTTTAAGTCTGGAGATTGCAAGTTTTCTAGCTTCTTCCCTGCTTATATTAGTATGATCTAATATAGAGTCAATCATTTGTTCTTCTATCTTAATAACCGGATTTAAGGAATTCATTGCACCTTGAGGCACGTAAGCTATTTTAGTCCATCTAATTTTTCGTAATTCTTCACTAGACAACTTAAGAAGATCTTTGCCTTCAAAAATAACTTCGCCACTTGGAATATAACCTGGGGGCTTAATTAGGCCAAGGATGCCATCTACAAGAGTAGATTTGCCACATCCTGACTCTCCAGCAATACTGAGAACTTCACCTTCATACGCTATAAATGATACATCATCGACCGATTTATAATCGCCCCATATACTGTTATAATAAACTTTTAAGTTCTTAACTTCAAGTAATTTTACTTTTTCCACTTCTTACTCACCTGTGACTTTTTTAAGTCTAGGATTGTAAATTTCATCTAAACCCACGTTGACTAAATTAAATGATAAGAAAATTGATATCAGAAACAAAACTGGAGCGATTAATATGTTCCAGTTCCCCATTATGACAGCACCAAAACCTAGCGCCCAATTAAGTAAAGTTCCTAAAGTTACTATGTTTCCAGGACCTAGACCAATAACTTCTAGTCCGGTTTCTGCTAACACAGCACCTATTACTGAGTTTCCAATCCCTACTCCAATATATGGTAAAATATTTGGCATTAGTTCAAGAAAAATTATTTCAAAATCGCTTAAGTTAGTAACCTTTGCAAGGTCTACATATGGTCTTTCCTTAAGACTAAGAACCTGACCTCTTATTATTCGTGCTGATAAAGGCCATGTAAAAATAGCTAAAATCATTGCTAAACCCTCAATTCTCATAAACTTTATATACGTCGCTAAAATAGCAAGTATTGGCCAAGTTGGTATAATTATCATAAAGTCTGTTATAGTTCGTAATATCGAGTCGTATATTCCTCCTTTATATCCAGAAATGAATCCAATTACTATTCCTATAAATGATGAAAGAAAGCCTGCTACTATGCCTATTAAAAAGGAGTATTTGAGTCCGTGAAGCGACAGAGCTAGTAAATCTCTACCTAGAAGGTCTGTTCCTAAAAGGTGCTCTCTCGATGGTTTAAGAAGTGGCTTAAAAATTCCTGGTGTAATAGGACTGATGGGACCCAATATTGCTTGATTGATTACAGGCTCGAGAATAGCTAGTGCAGATATTACCAGTAAAATAAGCATACCTATTTTTAATTTACTATTCAATCTAAGTACATCCTGAATACCTTTCGTAATATACAACTTAACTTGTTTCGCTAAATTGAAACGAGCAAGATTATTCATCGTTATTCGCCACCGTATCTTATTCTTGGATCTAAAAGTGGATAAGTTATATCGATAAGTAGTATTGCTGTAAGAACTGTAAATATAGTTAGCATAACACATCCTTGAATAGTGTTGTAGTCAAGTCTGCCTAACGCTGTTACAAAAAGGTAACCCATACCCGGATAGTTAAATACATACTCAACTAAGTAAGCTCCATTGACAATTGATCCCAGTGCGATAGCTAGTCCTGTTATTTGCGGTAGCAAAGCATTTCTAAATAAGTATCTACTTAGAATTCTATGTTCTTTTAAGCCTTTGGCTTGGGCAAACAAAAGGTAATCTTCGCCAAGTATGCTGACAGCTAGAGATCTCATGGAAATCAACCATCCGCATAATCCTACTAAAATAAGAGATAACGAAGGAAGTACAGCGTGGTAAGCTACGTCCAAAAAGAACGTTAGGCTAAATTCTGGATACAACGTAGATGAGTACGCTCCTCTAGGAGGAAGAGTTCCCGTTATGTATACAAATAGAAGAATTAAGACTACCGCTACTATATAGTATGGTATTTGGGAAAAAACTAAAGCTAGAGATGTTACTACTGAATCGACTTTTGTACCTCTCTTCCATCCAACAATGATGCCTATAATGTTACCTAAAAGCCAAGAAAATACAGTAGTTTCTGACAAGAGTGCAATGGTCCAAGGAAGAGCTCTAATAATAAGAACTTGAACGGGTGTAGGAAAAGAAATAAAAGAAACACCTAAGTTATGATGAAAAATTACTTCTTTAAAGTAACATATGTATTGTGTAAGTAAATCGCCCTCTAACCCAAAAGTTTTCTTGTACTCGTTTATAAGTTTTTCAGCTTCTACAGGATTTATTTCATATTTTCCCTGTTGCATTAGTTGTGTTACATAAGCACCTATTGGGTTTCCTGGTACTAAGCGGAAAGTTATAAAAGCAACTGTCACTGCAGACCAGAGGGTTAAAATGTACCAACCAATTCTTGTTAATAGCCAAGTAACAAGAGACCTTCTTTTCATATTGCTTCTTTTTCTTTTTAAATTCACTATATAAATTTTATCTTTTTAAGTACTTCTTACAAAATTAATGGAATAAAAAAACAGTAAAGTTTAAATAGTTTCATTTTTATTATAATCTGGTGAAAAGAAATTGAAAACTAGCTTACGTGTAGCTATAATGTTATTGATGATGGTAACGCTACTCGAAACAGCAACTCTGCTTTTACCACATACTGTAGTGTTCTCTTCTCCTGAAGAAACTATAGAAGGACTACCAAGAAATGAAACCTTGGTCATGACAGAAACTTCAGAACTTACAATTTATGATAGTTTCAATCCGTTTATTCCAATGGGGTGGCAAGGGTCATATGGTGAAGATCAGCTTCTTGTTGAACGTCTATTCTATGTAAATTATGCTACTGGCGAACGTATCTTTTGGCTAGCTACGGGTTATGACTATAGTAAAGATTTTAAAACCTTTACACTTCACATTAGAAAGGGTGTTACATGGAATGATGGTGAGCCGTTTACTTCTAAAGACATAGCATTTACAGTTAACATGCTTAAGAAGAACTCTGCACTCTACGGTTCCAGCTTTTGCAACGAGTGGATAGCAAGTATTAGTACTCCTGACGACTATACTGTTGTGTTCAACTTAACTAAACCAAATCCGCTCTTCCATTTTGCTATACGTGGTCAAGCTTGGGTGCCCGAGCATGTATGGAAAGATAAGGATCCGTCAACATTTAAAAATAACCCACCTGTTTTCACTGGTCCATATAAATTGTTTAAGGCTCTTCCTGATAAAAAAATGCTGATATGGGTACGGAGAGACGATTATTGGGCTAAAGCAATCGGATATTTCCCTGCGCCAAAATATGTGATATGGAAAGAGTCTTCACCTCCAGACATAGAAGCCGTAGAAATTATAAAGAATCAAATAGACCATGCTCATAGAGTAACGTATTCATGTCCATTGTTAGTTAGTCTGCGTGATGCCAACAAAAATATAACTCTAGCAGGTTTTTGGGATCCATGCCCTAGAGGAATATGGGTAAACTCTTACAAGTATCCGCTTAATTATTCACAAGTTAGGTGGGCAATATCGTATTGCGTGAATAGAGAGAAACTTGCCAAAATTATATGGGCACCATTCGAAACAATACCTGCTAAGTATCCATGGTCAGTGTATGCTCATTTAAAACCATTTCTATTCGATGATGTACTGTCAGAATACAATCTCACGTATGACCCCCAGAAAGCTGCAAAAATACTTGACGATCTAGGTTTTAAGAAGGGTTCTGATGGTATTCGTGTTACACCAAATGGAACCCGCTTATCATTCGTTATCATCACCCCTGCTTACGTGGGAGGGCCGGAGTATACTATAGCATTCGATCTTGCACAAGAGCTTACAAAAATAGGAATAGAAGCCAAAGTACAAACATTACCTTGGAACACTTTTGATGAACTAACCGCGACCGGTCAATTCGACATAACATCACATTGGTTGTGTGGAGCATGGGACGATCCGAGACAACTCTACGATGATTTACAAAGCAAGTATATCGTTCCAATAGGAACAAGAGCAATGGCTGGCAATTGGGTAAGGCTTAAGGATCCAGAATTTGATAAGGTAATTGAGGAGTTGGACGAATTATCGCCAGATGATCCTAATGCATTGCCAGTTTACAAGAAGGCATTAGAAATTTATATGAGAGATTTACCTGCGATCCCAGTAGTTCAAACAATATTTGTAATGGACTTTGATAACACATACTGGACAGGATGGCCTACTCAAGATAACTTATACATTCAACCTTTTACTTGGTGGGATTCCTTCTTACTTGTAATGTTTCGGCTTAAGCCCGTTACAGCGCCAGTAACTATTACGCCTTCAGTACTTCCTCCTGGGATAGTCGGTAACCTTACAGCAATAAATAACAAAATAGCAAACCTGAGTGATCAAGTAACGAGTTTGTCTCAAGAAGTAAAAACACTGAGAAGTGACATAGGAACTATAACAAGCATGAGCGCTATAACAATTATAATCTTAGTAATTGGTATGTTAGTTATATTTATGACTACTACTCGAAAGAAGTAAAATTTTATTTCTTTTTATTTTTTATTGAATCAGTTAAAAATTAGTTTAGTCTTTAGAAAACTGGTTAGAGGTGAAAAGTGTAAAAGAACTAAGATTTTACTTATTATTCGACTCTTCTGGATGCTCGAGTTTTTCTTAGTTTAACTTTGTCCATGCTCTTTGTACGAGCTTTATCTTTATGCAAATTGCTTGACTATAGGTTTTTAGGCCCTTTGAGTTCGTTCTAAGAAGAAACTTTTGTTCCATCAAGAGCTAAGGTGAATATAATATAGTGTGCTAAACAGTTGTTAAAGCTTATTCTATTATCTCCACAATGCACCCCTTGTTTTTAGGAATCAAGTTCAAATCTATAGTGTTCAACTTACTATCGTACTTATAGGAGAGAAGATCACCTTCGGTGCATTTTATTTTTAATGGCTTATTCTCGTCGTAGAACATTACTCTCCACGTTTTTTCTGACGGCCCCATCTTCAGCTTCAAGACACTGTTTTCTCTTAAAACTTCTATCGGAAAACTCTCATCGAAAAAGTAGTTTAAGAATGCCTTGTCTCTAACGAAGACTTCGAGAGTCATTTCTCCAAACTTTTCACCCAAGTGTTGTACAGGAGCCGTTCTAGGTATTATAGAGTTCTCTCTGATGAACAGGGGTATAATATGCAATGGAACACTATCTCTAATCCAGCATCCTCCTTCAACAGTTTTCTTGCTCCACCAGTCCAGCCATTTTCCTCGCGGCAAGTAGTACTCTACGTGCCCCTCTTCATTGAGAACAGGTGCGACAAGCAGACTTGGGCCGAAAAAATATTCAAAATCAATACTTCTAACGGTCGGGTCGTCTTGGTACTCTAATACAAGAGGCCTCACTATGGGAATTCCTGTTTCGCATGACTCATAAGCATGCGAGTAAATATATGGTAAAAGACTGTACCTGAGGCGGGTAAACTCCCTGAATATTCTTAAAGCCTCCTCGCCATATTCCCACGGCTCTCTAGGAGTAGTTCCATGACACCTAGAATGTGGGCTTAGAAGACCCCACTGAGCCCATCTTACGTAGAGAGTTGGGCTTGGCTTAGGTCCTTGAAAGCCACCTATATCATGGCTCCAAAAAGGTACTCCAGACATAGAGTAGCTCAGCCCGCCTCGCAATACACACGCCATGTCTCCGAAGGTGGTGTGGCTGTCACCACTCCATTGAACCGGGTACCTCTGGATACCAGCGCATCCGGAGCGCCCCCAGACAAGACCACTGCCCTTTCCGTAGACTTCTTCCACCGCTTCGAAAACGGTTGCTTGGTAATATAACGAGTAAAGATTATGCATCTCCACACCAGTCTTACCGTTGTGGAAAACCGCATGCTCAGGAACTGCTTCACCCATATCACACTTAAAGACTGAGGCTCCTTTTCTTAGAAGGTCCAAATGCTTATTCTTATACCACTCTCTAGCTTTCGGATTCGTGAAATCCACTATGGCCACTTCGCACAGTTCGAAGTCTGGTATATGAATCACCCTATTTTCCTTATCCTTAAGGAAGAAGCCGTTCTTCAAGCCTTCCTCATACATAACGGTTCCTTTCGGAACATACGGTTGCTCCCACAAGGATATCTTGAACCCCATGTTCCTTAGTTTTTCAAACATATCCTCAGGCTTCGGGAAAGCTTCTTCATTCCACTCGAAATCGCAGTAATGCTTAGGTTTCATCCAAGATGGGTCTATATGTAGCACATCGCACGGTATTTGCTGGCTTCTCAACTTTTGAGCAACATCCTCAACCTCCTCTCTATTTCGATACATACTTCTTGACATCCATAGCCCGAAGGACCATAGGGGTGGAAGGTGCGGACGCCCTGTTAGCTCGGTGTACATTTTTAAAATATGCTTTAAGTCTGGACCATAGAACACTATATACTCTAAGTGATCGTCCCAGACCTCAAAGGAAATAGAATTGTAGCTATACTCGGAGCCTACTTCAAACAGAGTTTTGCTTCCTGTCTTCACGAATAAACCGTAGCCTTCACTCGTGAGGTAGAAGGGTATACTCTTATAACTCCTATCGGAAGAAGTTAGAGTAGTGTCCGAATTCCAGAGAAGAAGAGTTTGACCCCTCTTATCAATGGGCCCGAACCTTTCGCCGAAACCGTAAACTGATTCATTCGGCTTCAAATAAACACTTTCAAAGAAGTGTGTCTCCCCATCCACAATTTTATAGCCGAGAGGATATACCGGAAACCAATTGCGGAGAATGCCTGAGAGATATTCTTCGAAAAAGATCCTTCCCTTTTTGTCCTTCAGCTTAAGACACCAAGGCTTCTTCTGGATCTGGCAGAATATCATGCTGGATGAAAAATTCAAAACATCGTTAGACTCTGTAATGCTAGCTTCCACTGGCTCTAAAGACTTTTTTACCATAAGAGGCTCAGTCTCAAACGTCGGAAGCCTGCCTATACCTGCTCTCAACATTAGAGCCTGCCCTCCAAGAAAAGAGACCTCTATGTGCAGAGGATTAGTCTTAGGCTCTGTTTCGACTACTAGTTTGACCTTGTCATCATGAACAACCCATGAATCTACTTGTGAAGCATAGTGATATTTCCAACGAAGCCTGTCGAAAATAGGTCCTCTTTCAGTCTTATGAAGATACTCCGAGTAATACTTTTTGCTGAAATAGCCGTTCTCCATGTTAATTAATCAAAACATAACGTTCTATTAAACTTTACTGTTGAGACTGTCAACTTAAGGCTTAAAGTTACGCTTACCCTTGAACAATACTTAGGTGATAACGTTGAAGGTAAGCATAGGCCAACTATATCTTTGTTCAGTAATAGAAAAATCTTTCCTAGAAGAAGAATTTTAGTAAAGACAATTGGAGATTACTTTAAGCCTTAAGTTGACAGTTTCGTCTCTCTCCAGAAAGACTTAAATCGTTCTTTAATGGAAAATATAAAATATGGCCCACGTTAATAAGGTTCACGTGCCTGTAGCCTTAGTGACTCCGAGTGGTTCCTTTGGAAATTGGCTTAGCGTTATTAAGCCAGCCCTTGAGGGCCTTTACCCAAGCATGGACTTCGCTTACTACTCCATTTCAAGTGCTAATGATGTTCACGACTTCCTTACTAAGGAGAGCGGTTCAGTAGGTTTCCTCGTATTTCAATTTCTCTCACCTTGGGTTTCAAGGCCCATTATTCAGAGCGGTAAACCAACCATTGTAATCACTCACACCCTTTACGGCTCTGGCGAGTACCTTTACGAGTATCCTAGGGCTAGGAACCTGGGTTATCCTGTAGTTGGTTACTCAACAATGAATGTCACCAGCCCTAACGCTCTATGGAGGATTAAGCTCCTTGAAACCATTGCTAGGCTTAGAGAGTCTAGGGTTGTCTTTGTGGTTGGGCCTGACGTTAAGCCGTTAATCGACTTAGAGTACCCGCTTAGCGTTGAATTGCTGTCAGTGTTTAGGCGTATTCAGTCGCTTTTTGGTGTAACGCCGATAACGATTGATGTTAGGGATTTTAAGGCTAAGTACTACGATAATATTAATGAGGCCGAGGCTTCTAAGATAGCTGAAGCTTGGATTAAGGGTGCTGAGGCTATTAAGGATCCTTCAAATGAGGAAATCTTTAAGTCGGCTAAACTATACCTAGCACTCAAGGCTATAGTAAGAGACTTAAATGCCGACGCAGTAGCCGTTGATTGTCTAGTCCTAAGAGGAAAGGGCTACCTTGACGCTTGGCCATGCTTGGGCTCCATGCAACTCTGGTACGATGGAATTGTGCCAGTCTGCGAGGCCGACCCATATTCAGCAGTTGTTCTATTAATGAGTAAGTTTATGCTTAATAAGCCTGGTTTCATAAATGACCCAGGTATTGATGAGGAGCACAACAGGTTGATATATTGGCACTGCACAGCACCCACCAGCCCCCAAGGCTCAGGTAAACCAGAAGTACTATACTTAATCGTAACTGCCCACGATGAGACTAAACACGCCTCAGTACACGTCAAGCTACCTACTAATGAACCCGTCACAGTGGTCGGCCTTAATCCTGAGGAGAGAGAATTAACCATACATACAGGCACTGCTGAGGAGTCTGAGTATGATCCGTCAATATGCGCTACTGCCCTTAAGGTTAAGGCTAATGCCAGAGTTATTGCGGGTAAGTTTAGATGGCGTGCAGGTTGGCATAGGGTTTTATTCTACGGTAACTACATCGAGGAGTTTAGGGAATTAGCAACACTACTGGGGTTAAAGACCATAATCGAAGATGAGTAATTTCAATAAATAATAATCCCTACTATTACACCCTAAGTTTTTAAATTGTTTTAATTACTTCTTCTTGGTTAAACAAATGAAATAAGTTAAGCCATTTCCAAACTTATCTAGTCTGCAAACCTTCTTACTACAAGGAAAATAATCATCGAAGTTTTCAGTTCTATCCTTTACAGCTTGCACTTCTTTTTTATTTAATATTTATAAGTGAGAACCTAGGATACTAAAACTGAAGATCTATGTTGAAGGGAAGAGAACTTGTTGTGAAACCAGTTTTAACTTACAGTACATATGAAAGACATGAGGCTACTAGTTGGCGTGCTTGGGGAGGAATAGCAACAGAAAGAGAAGCAAACGATGAAGCACATAGAATAGAAACTGAACTAAAAGATGTTAGAGAAAGAGCAGAGTTTCCAATTAAGTTTCTTCCTATAAGCATGGTAAAAAGCTACAACGACATAAGTAGCATGGAAAAAGCAGATGTAATTTTGTTGTACGCTGCTGGAGGAGGCGAAGGTCTCTTAACAAATATCCTAACTCGTGGCTCAACGGTAGTATTCTTAAGACATAAATCAGGACCACTTTACCTTTGGTACGAAATAATAGATGCTATACTAATAAGACGTTATACAGATAACGTTAGCCGAACTTGGATAGATTATTGGATAGACTATGATGATGTAGTTGTAGATAGCTACGATGAGCTTTTAAAGCGCCTTAGAGCATTGTATGCGCTGAAGAACATTTTTGGAGCTAAGGTAGTTGCTGTTGGAGGAGCTTCTGGTTGGGGTATAGGTAAAAAAGCAGTTGAACTTGCCGAGAAGAAATGGAATCTAAACATAGTTGAAATATCTTACAGTGAACTTAGCGAAAGAATAAAAAAGTTAAGAAGTAGCGAAGAGTATATGAAGGAAGCTAGACAAAGAACAAAAGAATATCTTTCAGAAGAAGGAGTCCAACTTAAAACTAAGGAAGATTTCGTTGTGAATGCTTTTATTTTGTATTATGTATTTAAGCAGCTCTTGGAAGAAAATAGTGCGAAAATAATTACAGTAAACGAATGTATGAGTACAATAATGCCAATTGCAGAAACAACTGCATGCTTAACTTTAAGTTTGCTTAACGATGAAGGTTATCTTGCACTTTGTGAAAGTGATTTCGTTGCAATACCAGCAGGAATACTTCTTCACTACATTTCAAGCAAGCCTGTGTTTTTAAACGATCCAACTTTGCCTCATGACGGAATAGTAACTATTGCTCACTGCACTGCTCCTAGGCTAATGAATGGCAAGAGTAGAGAACCAGCACAAATTGTTACTCACTTTGAGTCTGACTATGGAGCAGCACCAAAGGTAGAATTCAAAAAAGGTCAAGTAGTTACTTTACTAGTTCCTGATTTTGAAGAAAAAACTTGGATTAGCTTTAGAGGGAAGATAGTCGATACTCCTTTTCTCCCAATATGTAGAAGTCAGGCTGATGTTGAAATAGAAGGTGACTGGCATCGCCTTCTGCAGGAGCTTAGAGGTTTTCATTGGATAATGACATATGGAGACTATAATCAAGAAATAGGCTATGCTCTCAAGAAAGCAAGAATGAACTGGATAAAAATTTAGCTTTCAACAACTTTTACAGCTGTTTCATCTACCAAGAGAATAGAAACTTAGAAAAACCTTAAGCTAACAGAGCATCATGAGTCTAAAGAAAAGCTTAAATTTTCAGGACTGGAAAGAAATAGCTATGACAA
>JAAOZO010000124.1 GCA_011605715.1 Nitrososphaerota archaeon
AAAATATACGGCTTTACTTATCGCTTAAAGACCAAGGTTTTCCTTTTTCTACTATTTCCTTAGGCAAATACTCTGAATATTTACTTAGAAATTGAAGGTCCTCTTCCTTTTGCCTCAGTTCATCAGGAAGCATTATTGGAATTCCTTCAACGATTGGAAACCATCTATTACATTTTTCGCAGAACAAAACGCCTGTACTTATTTCTATCCATTTTATCTTCTCTCCCTCTTTAGTTACAGCTTCTTCCCAATTCTCTGAGATAACGAAGAGTTTCAAGGGGTAATGTTTATCAATTGGACATGCTAGTATATCAAGTAGCTCGTGCTTCATTTTGTTATTTAGCATTACTATTAATCAAACTTATAAAACTTACTGGTTCTCCTCTTACAAAGACCTTTATGCCTAAAGCCTCTAGTTTTGTTTTTGTCTCTTTATTTATGACTCCCTTAAAATCCACGACTATTTTTGGATCTTTTAAAAGGCTTAAAAGTTCTTTGTCACTCAATTTTTTAAACTCTTCGTGATCTGCAGTAATACATAAAACTTCAACCTTCTCTTTTAGTTCAGATAGACTTTCGATCATCTTTGCTCTTTTATCTAAGCTTTCTGATGGTTCTTTTACATATGGATCATAAACATAAACGGTTTTCACTTTTTCTATGATGGTGTTCACAAAGTCTACAGCTGGAGAATATCGTGTGTCAGACGTGTTTCCCCTGAAAGCTAGACCAAGTACTAAGATACTTATGTTTTCTGTTTTTAGCTTGCTTTCTAAGTAAGCTAGTAAGTTTTTAGCCATCGAAAGGGGAAGTTTCTCATTTTCCTTTCTTCCATTTTCTATTACTGGAACTTCTAATTTTAATTCTCTTGCTTTTGCTATAATGTAGTTACTATAGTTTGGTAAACAGAATCCTCCTACTCCAATTCCAGGTTGATGAAGGTGGCAGTATGGCTGAGAATTAGCAGCTCTTCTTACTTCTTCATAACTTATATTCATTTTTTCACAAATGTTTGCGAGTTCGTTTGCTAGCGCTATGTTCACGTCTCTGTAAACACCTTCAAACAATTTTTCTAATTCTGCTGCTAGGAAGGTACTTAATAGTATAACACCCTTTTTAGAGATCTGTTCGTAAAATGCGCTTACGACCTCCAAACTTTTCCTGCAACTTGAACCAATAACTTTTGGGTAGTTTTCTCTTAAGTCTTTTAAAGCTCTTCCAACGTATATTCTTTCCGGGCTGTAAACTAAGCCAAAATTTTCACTCAGTTTCAATTTACTTTTTTCTTCGAGAATTTTAAGCAATACTTTTTCAGTAGTTCCAGGTGGCACCGAGGACTCTAAGTCAACAATGTCCCCTTCTTTCAAGCTCTCTCCTAATCTGTTTGCGACGTCTTCTAAGGCAGAATAATCAACTGTGCCATCATCTGTGTTGTATGGTACTGGAACAGCAATTATTTTTAAATCAGAGTTTTTTGCAGCATAACTAGAATCACTTGTTATCTCTATTCTTTTTTCTTCATAACACTCTTTGTACTCTTTTTTGAGTTCCAGGTCTTCGGGAAAAGGTGATATCCCTCTCTTTAGGAGCTCCTCATGCTCTCTGTTTTTTGTTACTCCTATTACTCTTGCTCCTGCTTTACACCAAGCTACAGCAAGCGGAAGACCAACATATCCAAGCCCAAACACACTAACTCTTAACCTTCCTTCAACCAACCTTTCTTTTGCTTCTTCTTTGCTCAAGAAAAAGATTCCTTTCCTCATTTTTTACTAGCAAGAGGTGAAAGGCTACTTTTATTAACCTTTTTTAAAAAGCTATGCGGTATAGAAATGCAAAAAGTTGTTGTAGATATACTTACTCCAAAACAAGCAAGATTTTTTCAAGTTATTGGCAAAAAGCTAGAAAAAAATGGGTTCCAGGTTCTCTATACAACTAGGGAGTACTCTGAAGTAACAAATATGTTGAAAATAGTAAAGATTAAAGCAAAGCCAATAGGAAGATTTGGAGAAAATAAGCTAAAAAAGGCTGTTTTTTCGTCAGAAAGGCAGTTGAAGTATGTCTTATTCCTAAATAAAGTAAAGCCTAAGCTTGTGTTATCTTTTGGTTCTCCTGAAGCCGCTAGAGCTGCATTTGGGCTTGGTATTCCTCACGTTATGGCTAATGACTCACCTCATTCTAAGTTTGTAATGAAGCTAACGTTACCTCTTTCTGAATGCCTTTTCTCTCCAAAATGCATACCGACGTCAGAGTGGGTTTCATTCGGCATTCCCTCCAGCAAAATAATAACTTATGATGCCATAGATCAAGTAGTTTGGCTCAAAAATATTTATTTCAATAAAATAAAAGAAGCTATTGAAGAAGGCAAATGTGATGATTTCTCCTTAGTTTATAGGCCTGAAGAGTTCATGGCCTCGTATGTTGAGTCTTCCATTCCACAGTCCTTCTTGATGTTGCAAAAAGCAGTAAAAAAGTTCTACGAAAAAAATAAAGTAAAACTTAACTTAACAATTTTAGCAAGGTACTCTCTCTCTTCACCCTATGCTTCAATAGGAAATTATGCTAATGTAAGAGTACTTGATTCTTCAGTAGATGGTGTTCAACTTTTGTTAAATTCAAAGGCTTTTGTAGGAGTTGGAGGTACAATGAGCGGAGAAGCAGCATTGCTAGGTGTTAACTCTGTTACTCTATCTAAAGAAAGTAACTTTGTTGAAAAATACCTAATAAAAAGAAAACTTCTGGTTAAAGCTCAAAGTTCTAGTGAGCTGTTCAGGTTTATAGAAGATGCAATGTTCTTAAGTGACAAAGAAATCAGAAAAAAGAAAAAGTATGCTTTTAAAATTTTATCTCAAATGGAAGATCCGTCTGAGGTTATTACAACGCATCTACGTAAAAACTTTCTTTAGAAAACTAAAAGTGGAATAGCCAACAGTAAAATCGAAAAATAAGATATTATATAAGTAAATATGTATCTGTCTGCAATGTTTGACTTCTCTACCAATTCTTGTAAACCGGCTCCACTGATTGGAGATGAAATAAGCACTAAGTAGTTGACAAAATAATCGAGAGGAATTGCAAAGTTTAAACCTAAGCTAACAAAGTAAATTAGAAGCATAAGAACAATAAAAAGTGGTATTGTTTTATTTGTGCTCTTGTTGAAAAAGAAACCAATCACAAAGAAGTAAGCGTTGATAACTAGCGATACAACAATGCATAAAATGCTTTTTTCAATATTACTGAAAAATATGCTACTACTTGCGGCAACAATAAAGATGAGAAGCAAGATCGATGGTTTCTTTAGCACTATTAGTTTGTCCTGAATTGTAACAAGTTGTTGAGCGATTCGTGTTCTTACTTTTTTGTTGAACAGTAAGTAGAATGCTATGAAAAGTAAAATTGAAAAAAGTGCCGCATAGAAATAGTTAAGGTTTCTTTCTAGAACTAGGTAAGCTGTTATTACAAAGGGAAAAGCGGTTACCAATTTGTTTTTTAGAGAAGGTGCACTTTTGTGGAAGCTCATTAAAGTTGTAGTTGCCAATAAAACAAAAGTAAAGGTCTGCACTAAAACGTTTGATAAGAAAGTAGCAATACCCCATGAGACTGTAAAATTAAGAATATTAAGCATATTTTTGTCTTTTTGAAGTTCCATCTTTTCTAAGGAATACAGCATTACAACAAAAAACACCAATGAAATTGAGTCGTATACTAAAGGCGTATTACTCAAGAAGACATAAGTGGGAACTGAAGTGGCATAAATAAATGTTGTATAGAATCCTAATTCTGAATTTAAACCAATGCTTTCACTAAGGTAATAGATCGTAGCTATAAGAAGAAGTGACGAAGAAAGAAAGAAAATAGAAATAGAGTAAGTTAATGGTAAATTTTTGTCTAAGAACTGAATTATGGCTAAATCAAGGTTCCTTGAAGTATAGAAGCTACTAAAAGTTAGTAGCATCCTTGTTCCTTGAACTAAAGTGTAAACAATTCTAAGAGATAAGAACATGAGAGCAATGCCTAGCAACTTAAACCCTTTCTTCATTTTCTTACTTCCCAACAAAGTTTCCAAAATCATAGACAAAGAGTACTAAAAATGATGACTGCTTTACATTTTCTACTCCTGTAACAATGAAGCGCTCTTTTTCATTAACCAAAATTTCTAAACTCTTCTCATCAGCAGCTCTAACCAAAAAATTTATCTTGCTGTTCTTGGCTTCATGAAGCTGAAAACTTTCATTGAGTAGCAGTTTCCACGAAAGGTTAGGAAAGACTTGAATGAAAAAAATTCTAAGAGTTTTTTCGTCACTTATTTTAGCAGTAGTGGAAAAATTTAGCTTACTTAAGATAGTTTCTCCATCTATGACGAGAATAGTTCCTGTGTTACTGTACTCAATAAAGAATAAAGAAACTAAAAATCCTGTCAAGAATAGGGATAAAACCAGCAATGTTAACGACCTTACTTCAAAGTATTCTTGCATTCTACCTCAATACGAGGCTTAAGGTTAATAAATAGTTTCTCTAGGGATAGGGCAGACAAAAATTGTACTTAATCACACTGCTCTCAAGTCTAGTTGCGTTCGTGGTTGGGGTTGTATTCGTTAAAAAAATTGTTCTTCAAAACTTCATTAAGTGGGGCATCTCTTCAAAAGATGTTCATAAGCCATATTCAGAGCAAACTATACCTGAATCTGGAGGAGTAGCGCTTCTGGTTTATGAAGCTGTTTTTGTTATTCTCTTACTTTTATTTAATAAAATTAGTACTGAGACTCTTTGCCTTTTTTTAGTTTCGGCTATAGCTGGTCTTATAGGTTTCATAGACGACCTAAAGAAGCTCAACAAAGTTGTGAAGCCTCTCCTCACGGTTGCTGCTGCCCTCCCAATAGTTCTCTTAAAAGAAACTCCTAGCTACCTTTTCCTTCCATTTGGCGTTAGGTTTCATATTCCTATAGTTTACACTCTCTTAGTTCTTATTGCTATTCCTGTAACTAGTAATGCAATAAACATGTTTGATGTATTCAATGGAGTGGCAACAGGTACTACTCTGGTAGCGGTGCTAGGACTTACTGTACTGAAGTTAATCAATATAATAATTGGAAGAGATAGTTTTAGTTTAGTTTCCTTCTTTCAAGTAACTTTTTTATTAATCCCTGGACTTTTTCTTATATATTTATACAACAGATATCCCTCAAAAATGTTTGTCGGAGATACTGGAACATTATCGATGGGCGCAATAATTGGTGCTTTGTCTATAATCTACAGGCTAGAAATTGCAGGCGTTCTGTTTCTTTTACTTCCAATTACTAATTCTTTTGTATCTTTGTCCATTTTTGGGGGTTTGTTCGAGAGACATGAACTAAAAGAGAGGCCAATAGTTGTAGAAAGAGATGGTACATTGAAACCAAACGAGAGCAAGTCAGCTCCAGTAACATTAACACGAATTGTTCTTTTGTTTGGATACAGCAAAGAAAAAGAAGTGATCAACTTTTACATGACAATTAACTTAATTTTGTTGTTTTTTGGAATTCTTTCATATCTTTTGGTGATGTAAAAAATTGAACACCAAACTAGAAGGCTTTTTTATCATTCTAGTAGTAATTCTTTTGGTGGGTGTTATCTTAATAGTAGGCCCAAAGTTTCTCTTCGACCTTAACATTTTGTTTTATCGCATTTTAGCAAGCAGAATAGGAAACTTACTTACTGCAGTTGTTCAACTACTTTTTTCAGGAGCAATTGCTCTTCTTTTTGTATATCTTTGGAGACTGTTTTTTATCTTTGTTTTTAAGTATGCTTACAACAAGAAAGTAAATTCTACATCTTAAAGTGCTCCCATCCTTTATTTTTTACTTTAATCAGCTTGTCTCCCTTTCTTAGCCAAACCCCTCTCCCTCTTACTACTCTGCCTATTTTTGTAATCTTTGTTCCGTTTATTTTTTCTTTTAACAGTTTTTCTTTATCTTTTTTTACAGAAATCACTAGGCTGTACTCTTCTCCTCCATAAAGTACTAAGTCTTCTGGACTAATGTTGTTTAACTCAGCAAATTTTCTTGCGTTCTCTGAAATTGGTAATTTTTCAATTATAACTCCAAGATTTTTGCTGTTTTTTGCCATGTTGTAGAGACTTATTGCAAGTCCATCGCTTGAATCTGTAGCTCCTGCTAAGATTCCTTTCTTTCCTAAATTTATTCCTTCTCTTACCCGTGCTCTTGGCTCATTAACTGCGTTAATTAAACTTGAGGATACTCCTTTTGGAGCCCTCAACCTTCCTAAGGCAACCAGTAATCCTGCCGCACTTTCTCCAAACTCTCCAACAGTTGCAATGATGTTTCCTTCATCTCCGAGGCTTCTCTTCACTGGAGGCTTATTGCCATAGCCAATAGTAGTTACAGAAATTACGGTTTCTTTAGATTCATTAGTATCTCCAGCAATCAAACTACCACCGACTTCTTGTATTCCTTTCTTTATTCCTCTTACGATGCCTTTTATCTCGCTTTCCCTCAAATTTCTAGGTATGTTCAAAGCGACTAAAAAATAAGTTGGCTTATGTCCTTTTGAAGCAATATCGCTCGCACTCATTATTATTGCCTTTCTTCCGACCTGTTCCCACGTCATCGTTTTTGGTACATCTGTTGAATAAACTAGTGCATCACATGACACTGAAAAGTACTTTTTGCCAACTTTAAAGCACCACGCATCATCGTACTTTTCCAAGTAGCGACTTTTAACAGAGAACTGCTTAAAAAGGTCAATAATTTTCCATTCTCCCAGCTCCGCAGCTGTTCTTTCTTTCAAGGTTCGTTCTCAACATAAGAAAACTCTATCCTCAAAAACTTTTTATTCTGCCTTCATTGAAGTCTAGGTTCCAGCAAAAACAATACAAAAGTTCATAGTCGCCCCGGTGGCCCAGCGGTAGGGCGGCAGCCTCGTAAGCTGCAATGCGCGGGTTCGAAACTCCTTGCGGAAATCCCGTCCGGGGCTCCTTTTCTTTGTTTTTCAGTTTATTATTAAGAGGAATTTTTCTTGAGCCTTTTGGCTTTTTAACTGTAGTATAAAGAGTTTAGTCGCACAGTGAATTTAGTGTAGAAAGAGAATAAGTTCAGCGAAGGCTTCTCTAAACAGACATTAAAGGCTAATGCAGAGAAAAACTATAATTTTGATCATAAGTTTAAAAATAGTTACCAAGGTAACCAGTTACCTGGGTAACTATGCCCTTTAGCTTAAGGCTGTCGTAATAGTCTCAAAGTAGATCGACTTAAGTAGAATGAGACTGTTTAAAACATTGGTGCTTATAAGCAAAACTAAAGCAAAAAAGATGAAAGAACAATATCTTGAGTGAGCTTTGCTTCTACATAATCCCTCCCAAGGATGTTCCTAAAGAAATAAAGGAAGAAATTGAAAAGTTTCCTGGAATTTGGTTTGTAACTGGAATTCCGTTTATGTTTGAAAAAGGGCTTAAGTACATACCAACAATAATTTCTTTAGCCTGTGGGATGAATGTAACTGAAGAGGTACGCTATTCTGCAGGCGACGATGATGACGAGTTTGAAATTAGCGAAGAACAAGCTAAAATAATTGAAGAAACATTCAAAGAACTAAAACAAAAAGTAAAGGTAAGAAAAAGAAAGGACTTAGAAGGAGGCTGGGAATATAGAATAAATTGGCCTTCAGATGTTTTAGACTTAAAAGAAGTTCAAGAAGAAGCAAAGAAACTTGCAAACTCAAATGAAGTCATAATTTCAAAGGATAATCCAAAAGATATAGCGATAATTAGAGGGATGCTTGAAAGGAGATGGACCAACGAAATGGCTAGTATCGAGTATTGGGTTCGTGAAAGACCAGAAATTGTTGCAGAAGAAGCAAAACAAAGACTGCTTTTGAAAGATGATAAGCAAGCCAAGGAAAAATACATTGAAGAAAACACAGACTTGGAAATAGAATCAGAAAACAACAGTCTAAAAGAATGGGGAGAGTACTTTCTAAAAGCTCTCGAACTTCATAAGAAGTACCCAAAAGTTAGGTTCTGGTTTATTGTAACCGGACCTTCGTAAAATAGTTTTGCCTAAGAAACATTAAGCGAGTGAAACTTAAGAGCGAGTTAAAAAGGTACAGTTTAATGTCATTGCTTTTGTTGTAAGCTACTTCTTTTTACGAAGAGCTCCGAACAGAAGCACAAAAACCTGTTCAGGGATACCCAAATGCTCTTTGTGCTAGTTAAGAATACAGGTAAAGCCTATTGTTTTATACTAAAACGGGATATTCTCAACTTAAGGCTTAAAAAGCTAATGCTTCCACTCGAACAATGCTTGGGTAATAAGATGAAGGTAAGCATAGACCAAATTTATTTTAATTATTCTCAGGTAGAAAATTAATCTTCTCTAGAAGAGTTGATCCTTCATGTTTAAGTAACTATAGTTAGAGAGTTTACTATGACGTTCAAAGGATAAGACATAGAAAGTTATAGAGGCTAGTTCTTGCTCAAAAACAATAAGTTCGCAGTAATTTCAAGCTGTATTTTTCTCAAGAGTTATCTTTATATTACTTCTTATCAGATGTCGTAAAAGATAGATGAAGTTATTTGAAGTAAGAGACCCAGTCCATGGCTTCATTCAGTTTAATGAGTGGGAAAAAGAAATAATCGATAGCCCTGAATTTCAAAGGCTAAGAAGAATAAGACAACTAGCACTAACAGACATGGTTTATCCTGGAGCAACTCATACAAGATTCGAACATTCACTTGGAGTTATGCATCTTGCTACAAAAATGTACGATGCAATCGTTAGTTCTAACAAGTCACTCTTAGAAAGTAAGCTTAAGTATGATGAGGCTGGTTTAAAAAGAGATAGGCAATTAGTTAGGTTGTCCGCACTTCTTCATGACGTGGGGCAAATGCCTTTTTCCCACGCGTTAGAAAAGACTACTCCTCATGAAGATTATACTTTAGAAATCATTAGAGGCCCTTTAAAAGATAAAATAGAAAACCATGAGTTGAATAAAACAAACTATAAGATAAGCGCAGATGAGATTGTAGCCTTGATCAAGGGCGATCCAAAAATACTAGAAAAAAGGGTCTTCTAGAAAATTCTTATTTCAAGTCAACTGGATGCTGACCGTAGAGACTATCTCCTTAGAGATTCTCATCACATCGGAGTGAAATATGGTGTGTATGACTTGGAGCGACTTCTTGTCACTCTTGGGCTTGGAATAGAACCTGAAAGTGAAGAACTAGTCCTAGGAATTAAAAAAGGCGGTTTGCATGTAGCAGAGGCACTAGTAATTGCAAGATACCAGATGTTTTGTCAAGTGTATTTTCACAAGACTCGTCAAGCATATGACTACATGCTTCAGCAAGCAGTAGATGACATTGGGATAAAAATTCCTGAACCAAAAAGAATAGAAGAATTCTTAAAGCTTGATGACTATAGCGTGTGGCACTTAATTGTTAATAGTAGTGAAAGAAGCTATTGGTGTAAATCTATACTTCAAAGAAACCATTTAAAAGTTGTATATGAAACAAGAGAAGTTCCATTGAAAGAAGATCTAGAACAATTGCAAAAAGTAAAAGATAGACTAAAATCAAACAAAATTTTATTTTACGAAATACCTGCAGAAAGTTCTTGGTATAAGCTTAACCAAGGAGGAGAGATAATGATAATAGATGAGGCGAATAAAGCATCTCCACTTTCAGAATATTCTAGAGTTGTGAAATTCCTAGGGGAAATGAAACAAATAAGGATATACGTTAGAGCTGAAGACAAAAATTTGGCTGAAGACATTTTAAAAAACATTTAAACTATGCTTTTTTTAAGTTTCTATCAGTTCATAAATTAACTGTAAGAGGCCTAAGTAGTTTTGCCTTAGTAACAAATTATTTTTTTACGTGCACTTGTCAATTGTTTTTGAGTACTTACACCAGTTAAGTAGTTGTAATTGCTCTTATAAAAACAACATGTGACCCACTTTGTAAAAAGTATAAGCTTATATACTATGTGCTACTCTATAACAAAAGCAAAATTAGGGTGATGACAGATGGAGTTTAAAAGGCTTGCAGTTCTCTCGTTTCTGGTTGCGAAATTAAGAGAAAAATATCCTTCTAAGCAAATAGGCAAAACTGTTGTTCAAAAAATGATGTACTTACTTACAAGGGAGAATGTTGTTGATTACAAATATTCAATGTACCACTATGGTCCTTACTCAAGTGAGCTCTCCTCAGACCTAAATTTATGCGAAGAATTAGGCATATTAACAATAAAATGGGATAACGAAAAAGGCTTTGACATAACACTGAATGAAAATCAATATGAGAATAAACTAAGTAGCGAAGATAAAAGAAAGATTGAGGAGATTGTTGATAAATATGGGCATTTTAATGCGAAAGAACTTTCGATAATTGCTACAGCTTTGTTTTTAAAAACAGAATGCGAAAACAACGAAGATCTCATAAAAGTTGTTGCATCGCTAAAGCCTGATTATGATGAGAATACTATAAGAAATATTCTAAAAAAAGGCAGTGTAATATCTTAATTGTCTACAGCGTTATTTCTAAACGTTTACAAATATTAACTAAAGCTTGATAATGCACAAGAGCTAAAGTTCAGAGGCAGATAGCTAACTTTTTCATTAAACCCTTCTTAAAGAACTTTAACTTCATGTTTTAAACGAAAGATTTATCAAACCTCTGAGGCTAAGCAAGAAAGAGAAAATGTTGCCAAGTGGAATGGGTTACGACCGAGCAGTAACAGTATTCAGTCCCGATGGCCGGCTTTATCAAGTAGACTATGCCTTAGTTTTAGTGAACAACAGTCCCACTGCTTTTGGAATCAGCTCTGATAAAGGTGTTGCGCTTGCCGGAATAGAGAAAAAATCAGATGCTTTACAAGATAGAAGATTTAGTCACAAAATCTTCCAAATAGACGAACACATCGCTGCAACTGTTGCCGGATTCTCCTCTGATGCAAGAATTCTGGTTGACCAAGCAAGAAGACTCGCGCAGTCAAACAGATACTTCTACGATGAGCCAATAGACATTGACTACCTAGCAAAGACTTTAGGAGACCTTATACAAAGCTATACACAAACAACCGCAGTAAGGCCCTTCGGTGTTTCATTGATAATTGGAGGCATTGATTTAATTGGCCCTGCTGTTTATCAGCTAGATCCTGCTGGAGTTTACAACAAGTATTTTATTACCGCAGCAGGTGTAAACAGAACTGAAGCCATAGAAGCTGCTAAGAAGTTTTATAGCAAAGACGTCGACGTTGAAAAACTAAAGGAAATCGCAGTAATTAGCATGATTGCGAGCAACAAAACCGAAGCCAGTCCAGAAACAATAAGGTTAGCTTATGGAAACGTAGAGACAAAAAAGATGGTAATGGCAGAAGAGAATGAAATTTCTGAGATTTTTGAGAGAGTAAAAGGTAAACTTTAATTCTTCACTTCTAGAAGTAAAAGTTATGAGTACTGAGAACAGCATAGCTAGGCTAGAGATAAAGGGAAACAGGTTCGAAGTTATAATAGACCCTGAAAAGGCTGTTTACTATAAGCTGAAGAAAGGTCCTTGGAGCGACAAAATAGTAAAGTTTGACCAAGTCTTCAAGGATTTTAAGAAAGGGGAGCGAGCTTCATCTGAGCTTCTTCAAAAGTTCTTTGGAACAAAGGATGTTTACAAGATAGCTAAAAGAATAGTTGACGAGGGCGAAGTTCAAGTTCCATCAAACTTACGGAAAAAACTAATAGAAGACAACAGAAAAAGAATCATAAACTTAATTTCCAGAATTACTTATGACCCACAAACCAACATTCCAATTCCTACTTTAAGGATTGAGCAGGCTTTTGAAAAGATAGGTGTTAGCATTGACCCGTTTAAGGATCCTGAAGAGCAGGTTAAGCCTGTCTTGCAGGAGCTCAAAAAGATACTTCCGTTTAAAGTGAAAGAAAAAGAAGTTGAGCTTCAGTGCAGTAATGAAGTTTTTAGACAAGTTTACTCAATTCTTAATCAATTTGGGGATGTAGTAAATCAAAGTGCAAAGAAGGATTTAGTTACGATTAGAATACGCGTTCCTGAAGTGTCTTGTACAAAGTTTGTTCAAAAAATTTCGAATACATATGGAGAAAAAGTTAAAGTTAATTTGCTTTAGTTAAAGGGGTTTCTGCTTAGCTCTTTTTTTGCCTATTTTAATCATGTTTTCAAATTATTGTTTGCTACTTTTTTATTTCCCGCAGGATCGCGTAGTCAACCTGGTATGATCTTCCATAAACTTTTTGGAAAGGATAAAAACGCAAAAACTAGGATTTTTAACGAGGTTATATTTGCTTAGAATCCTTTTCCCGCGGGAAATTGTTTAGTGTCATGTTGGTATTTTTGTTAGCGTACAGAGAAACTACTGATGACTAAGTTCTTCTTCCTTAAAGTTCAGATTTTTAAGTTAAGTCTGGACTATCTATCTTATTATATAAAATCTATTTAACGCTACCTTGGAGTAAAAGCTTTTAGTAATATTTTTTAGTAACTGTGAGGGAAAAACTTAAATATTGCTTCTCAAGGTAGCGAAAGACTTAAATGTCCACAGAAGCAAAAGAGGCTAAACCCTCAAGTGGAATACTTCCCAGACTCTTGGCGGCGTTCGTGATAGGTTTAATCCTTGGAGGTATTGGCATCTTCGCAGTTCAATCTTCACAGTACAGTGCGCAACTCAGTGAACTTCAAAGTAAAGTTCAGTCGTTGCAAGCAACAGTAGACGCATTAAACACTACAAAAGTTTACACGATAGGCGTCTCTTTCCCACTCACAGGAGAGCTTTCAGATGTTGGAAATCAGTGGAAAACCGTTGCTCAAATGGCACTAAATGATTTAAACAGCGAACTTGCTAATGAAAACGTTAAAGTCCAGTTTAATTTAGTAGTAGTTGATGACAAGACTCAAGCTCAAGACGCGTTAACAGCAGTGCAATCGTTAGCTCAGCAAGGTATAAAAGTTGTCATAGGTCCTGCAGCAAGTTCTCAGGTGAAAGCTGTTAAAGCATATGCAGACGCTAACAAGATCCTTATAGTTTCGCCTTCTTCAACCTCTCCTACTCTCGCTATTCCAAATGACTTCATAATTAGAACCGTTGGTTCTGATGCCGTTCAAGCAGAAGCTCTTGCCAAACTTGCTTTTGAACAAGGAGCAAGAAACGTGATAGTGTTCTATAGAGACGATGAATACGGGCAAGCTTTTGCTCAATTCTTTAGCAACGTGTTCACTAGCTTAGGAGGAAAGGCGACATTAACAAAATATGCTACTGGATTAGCAGACTACGCTAGTGAAGTTGCGCAGCTTAGCTCTCAAGTAAAGTCAATTGGTGCGGATGCGGTAGTTATGATTTCGTTCGACACCGATGGTGCTAACATACTTGGACACGCAAAAGATGACTCCACTTTATCCTCAGTGAAGTGGTTCTCAAGCGAAGGTGTACATGGAACTACTCAGCTTTTAAGTCCTGAGATCGCAACCTTCATAAGGAAAGTTAACTTACTTGGTACGAGACCTGTGTTTAAGGAGAATCCTGTGTACAAAGATTTTGCCGCGCGCTACAAAAAATTAACTGGAAGAGATCCTCCTGTGTTTGCGGCAAATGTGTATGATTCGATAATACTCGTTGGTAAAGCAATTCTGCTAGCTGGAAAGTACGATGGAGAAGCTATAAGAGCAGCAATGTTTAAAGTTGCAAGCAATTACTACGGCGCATCTGGATGGTGCATACTGAACGATGCTGGAGACAGAATGTATCAAGACTATGCAATTTGGACAGTGTCCAGCGTTAATGGTACCTATGAATATCAAGACGTAGGTAGCTACTCTGGAGGTACAATAACTTGGGGTTAAGACTAAAAATTTTGTTGTTTTTTTATTATTTGTTTTTCTTTCAGAAAGTTATTTATTAGCTCGTTTTAGGTGTGAGC
>JAAOZO010000162.1 GCA_011605715.1 Nitrososphaerota archaeon
ATGAGGATCAGAGCAAAAAGAAGAGAAAAGAACTTTTAAAGTGGTGGCTCTCCGAAAAGAAGTAGGGTAATGGAAAAACTAAACTTTTTGGTTACTTGATTTAGTGTAATTTATCTCTTAAAAATCAGCTTAAGAAGAACGCGAGGGATAATTCTGATGCTCTTTTAGTGCATACGTAGCTTTTGAACTTATAAATCTGGGGCCTTCTCTTAAGTTTATGAAAAGCTCAAAAGTTTTTGTTGATCACTCAACAACTTTACAAAAATTAGCAGAAAACTATAGGATTTTTACAGAAAGGGAGCTCCTCTATTCTAGTCGTAAAAGTATGACTTTAAAAAGAGAAACTTTTTATAAGGTTTTTCTTTGCCTAATTTCTTATGTCTTTGAGGGTAAAGTTTTTCGAAATAAACTTAGAGACTAGAGGAGAAAATAGTATAATAGACATTACCCAAAAAGTGGAAGAAAAAATTGAGGCCTCTGGAACAAAAAATGGTTTAGTTAACATCTTTGTACCCGGTTCTACAGGTGCTGTAACTACTATAGAATATGAACCAGGGTTGTTAAAAGACTTGCCTGCAGCCCTAGAAAGGATAGCACCATCAAACATTTACTATGCTCACGAAGAAACCTGGCACGATGGAAACGGAAAATCGCACGTAAAAGCTTCGATAATAGGACCAAGTTTAACAATCCCAATTAAAGATGGAAAGCTTATACTTGGGACTTGGCAACAAGTTGTTTTCTTAGAGCTAGACGTAAGACCAAGGAAAAGGTCTCTAATAGTAACTATTCTGGGAGATTAAAGCCTCTAATCGTGAATTATCTTAGAAAACTTTATCATAAGCTACTACAGAAAAACTTATTTTTACGTAAATACGTAGTTGAACGATGTGGCTGAATAGAGATGTAATAAGTGTGCTTGACTTCAGTAAAGAAGAACTGTTAGATCTCTTTAATAAAGCAAAACAAATAGAAAGCATAAGAGAGAATAGTTTCAGCAACCTGAAGGGAAAAGTTCTGGCGACTGCTTTTTTCGAACCAAGCACGAGAACAAGACTAAGTTTTCAAGCCGCAATGCTGAGACTTGGGGGCACAACATTGGATTTAGGAGAACCGACGGTATCTTCTCTTGCTAAGGGAGAAAACATTTCAGATACTGTAAGAATGCTTGACTACTACTCAGACGTCATAGTCATTAGACATAAGCTAGAGGGGGTTTCTAGGTATGCTGCAGAAATTTGTGAACATCCTGTTATAAATGCAGGGGAAGGAACAAAAGAACATCCAACACAAACTATGATTGACCTTTATGAAGTTTGGAAAACTTTCAAATCTCTTGAAAACTTAACCTATGCGATAGTAGGAGACATAAAACACGCGAGAACAATATCTTCTTTAATTCTTTCTTTCTCGATATTTAAGCCGAAGAAGGTTTATCTTATATCTCCTTTGGAACTTAGAGCAAAAGAGAAAATTAAGAGTTTCATGGAGTCTAATGGAATTCTTTATGAGGAGCTTACCACCCTTTCTGAGGTTTTAGAAGAAGCTGACGTCTTTTATATAACAAGGATACAAAAAGAAAGATTTTCTGATCCATATGAGTATGAAAAAGTCAAAGGATCATACGTAATAACTCTAGAACATACAAAGAAGATGAAAGAAGGGGCAATAATACTTCATCCCCTACCCCGAGTAGATGAACTGAGCCCAAAGGTAGATAGCACAAAAAATGCAGCATACTTTAGCCAAGCGAGAGGAGGCCTTTATTTAAGGATGGCTCTACTAAGGGCTATACTTACAGGTGATTAGTAATGTCTGAGAAGGAGCTAAAAGTTACAAAAATTGAGAATGGAACTGTAATAGACCATATTCCAGCTGGAAAAGCTTTAGACGTAATCAGGATTTTGGGAATTACAGGAAAGGAAAATTATACGGTTGCAATCTTAATGAATGTTGAAAGTAAAAAGTTAGGAAAGAAAGATTTAATAAAGATAGAAAATAGAGTTTTAGAACCTAGAGAAGCAAAGTTAATTTCTCTTGTTGCACCAGAGGCTACATTAAACGTTATTTCAAACTTTGAAGTAAAAGAAAAGTATAAGCTCGAACCACCAGAGATGATCGAGGGACTAATAAAATGCCCAAACGAGCTATGCATCACAAATAAGCAAGATGAACCTATTCTTCCAAAACTTAAGGTTGTAAAGGGATTAAAGATAGTCCTTGAATGTATCTACTGTGGAGCAACTTTAACCTCGGAAGAGATAACAAAATTTATCTTATGAGACTTGAAATGTCGTACTACGTACGTGGGAAATTAGAATTAAATAACAAACCTCTTGATAAAATAGCAATACTAGAATTCGATTTAGATGAAAATATGAGTTGTAAGCCTGGGCAATATATAATGGCATGGCTCCCAAACTATGGCGAAATACCTCTTTCTCCATCCATTTGTGATGATAGAAAGTTACAACTCTTAGTTGAAGATGTTGGAGCAACAAGCAATAAATTTGTAAACTTAGAAGTAGGAAGTTATGCATACTTTAGAGGCCCATTTGGGAATTTTTTTGATCTTAGTAGAGGGAACAAATATTTACTTGTGGCAGGGGGAACTGGAGCAGCACCAATACTAATGGCAGCGAGGAACTTGTCAAAACTAAATGCAGAAGTTATAACGATTTATGGAGGAAAAAGTAGAAAACACTTGGTCTTTTTGGAAGATTTTAATAAATACTCAAAAAAAGTTTTTGCCTACACTGAAGATGGATCCTTTGGATACTCTGGAGTTGTCACAAAAGACCTTCAAAATGTTATAAGTTCATTTTTACCAGAGGTAATACTAACTACTGGACCTGAAATGATGATGAGAAAAGTAGTTGAGACTTCTGTTAGGAATAAGATTTACTGTGAAGCCTCCATAGTACGAATAATAAAATGCGCTTCAGGAGTTTGCGGTTCTTGTGTTCTTGAACCACAGGGACTTTTGGCATGTAAGGATGGACCAGTATTTAGTGGAGAGGTTCTGATAAATTCAAACTTTGGAAAGACAATGAGGTCTGAATCTGGAAAAGAGGTTGAGATAAAATGAGTATTGCTGTTTCTGGGAAAGTTTGGATCGACAATGAGTTTCATGAAGCAGCAGTTGTTATAAAAGAAGGAATAATACTTGACATTCTACCAAGAAGTTCTGTGCCACTAAATACACCATTGATAGATTTTGAAGATAACCTAATATTGCCAGGATTAGTCGACGTTCATGTACACTTAAGAGACTTTGAACAAAGTTACAAGGAAGACTTCTCAAGCGGAACAAAAGCAGCTATTGCGGGAGGCTATACAACTTTACTAGCTATGCCAAACACAAAGCCTCCAATTTCAAGCATAGAAATGTTGCAAAGTGCAAAGGAGAGAGCGCAGGAAAAAATATTTTGTGATGTTGGATTTCATATCGGCCTAAATGAAAACCCTGTTAATTCAATAAAAGCACTAAGGGAAGGAGGCTTCAGTATAAAATTATACCCTGAGGACATTAGGTTGCTAAGCAAAGATGAAAAAAAGAAAAAAATTTTGGCAAATGAAGAAGAAATATTTTTTACCGTACATTGCGAAGACTTAGAAAGAATTGAAGCAAACAAAGCTAAGATCGAGAATAAAGTAGAAAACCATAGCAGGATAAGAGATGAAATAGCAGAACTAAATGGAGTAGAACTTTGCTTAAAACTGTTAAAATCGAAGAACTTACATGTTGTTCATCTTTCATCAGATTTAGCATTGAGAAGATTGTTAAGCGAAAGTGAATTCAATAAGAAGTTAACTTTTGAAGTTACAGTTCATCATCTCTCGCTTACTAACAAAAAGGTTGAAGAGTTTAAGGGAATCGCAAAAACCAACCCGCCTCTTAGAAGTGAGAAAGACATCCTAGCATTAAGAAAGGCTTTAAATGAAGGAAAAGTAACGGCTATAGTTACTGACCATGCTCCGCACTCAACAGAAGAAAAGAAATCTGAAGAATATGACTTAGTTCCTTCGGGCTTCCCAGGCTTAGAAACAGCTCTTCCTGTTTTACTTAAATTAGTTAAATCAGGAGAAATATCCTTAAAAGAAACGATACTAGCCTTAACGTTAAAACCTTCAAAACGTTTTGGGATTCCTAACGTAGGAGAAATAAAGTTGAATTCGTTTGCTAACTTAACAATAGTAAGACAAAACGAAAGATGGAGAATAAAAGCCAGTAACTTTTTTTCAAAAGCAAAGTTTTCACCATTTGAGGATATGGAAGTAGTTGGAAAAGTTAGAACAGTATTCTTAAGAGGGGAAAAAGTGTTCGAAGAAGGAAATGTTTTATCTAGTCCCAAAGGTAAGGTGATGATTAAGACTTGGAACTTGTGACAAAAATATCTGGGATTACCTTAAGAAATCCTTTTATGAACGCTTCTGGAGTACTAGGCCAAACTGTTTCGTTGTTAAGAAGGTTGCAGGAAGCTGGAGCAGGAGCAGTTGTAACAAAGTCAATAACTTACGAAGAAAGAAAAGGTTACGATAATCCAACCTTCGTTAAAATAAAGTGTGGCTACCTTAACGCAATGGGACTCCCAAACCCTGGATTTAAGGAGTTTTCGAAAGAACTTTCATCATCTAAGGAGGAGTTTAAAGTGCCAGTAATCGTAAGTATTGCCCCAAGTGAACCAAAACAAGCAAAAGAAATGGCAGCAACGTTTAAGAAAGTTGCAGACGCTATAGAAATAAATCTTTCGTGCCCTCATGCGGAAAAGCTTGGGCTAGAAGTATTTAGCGATATGGGTTTAACAGAAAACATAGTAAAAAGCGTGAAGGATAACTTTGATGGTCCTGTGTTTTGTAAGCTTCCACCTTATAGAAATGAGGTACTAGGACTAATAAAATCGCTTGAAAGTTGTGATGCACTTGTTGTTTCAAATACTATAAGGGCAATGGTAATAGATGTAAAAGCAAAAAAACCAATACTAGGCAACAAATTTGGAGGTCTATCTGGAAGAGCCCTACACCCAATTTCTTTAGCTTTAGTGTTCGAGCTTTACGAAAAAACCAGGAAGCCAATAGTAGGTGTTGGAGGTATAGAAAGCTGGGAAGACGCAGTTGAATTTTTCCTAGCGGGTGCTTCGGCTGTGCAGATTGGTTCCGCACTTGAAAAGAAAGGTACAACCATATTCAAGGAGTTGATAGAGGGTTTAGAGGAATATCTTAAAGAAGAAAAAATTGGGTTGGAAGAATTAATTGGATTAGCACACGACAGCTAGTTTACTCGTAAATAAAGTAAAACAGAGCTTTATCTTTAAGAAAATCTTTAAATTCTATGGTGAAAAGCTCGCCGTTAATGAATCATAAAGAAAATAAAATAAGGGAAGATTATTTGAAAAAAGTAATAGACTACGTAAGGAGAGAAGTCAGAAACTCAGATTTAGCACATCGTTTTGATCATGTAGAGTGTGTTGCTAAAATTGCAAAAAAGATATCAAAAAAAGAAAAAGTGGATTTAGAAGTGGTACTTGTTTCTGCTTACCTACACGACGTAGTTTCCAGGAAGGAATCCAGAAATAAGCCACATTACGTTGCATCGGCTGAAAAAGCTAAAGAAATTCTAAGAAAAGTTGGTTACAATGAAGATTTTATTGAAAAAGTATACGACGTTATAGTCGAAGCTTCTTATGAATCGTGGATAAGCGGAATAAGACCAAAATCAAAAGAAGCAAAAGTGTTGCATGATGCCGACTTACTTGAGGCAATGGGAGCAAGAGGCATAGCTAGAGCTTTTGCTTATGCAGGGGCCTATGGCTCAAAAGAACTAGGAGAAGTTAACTTTAATCCTGAAAATCCTCCAAAAAATACATCACATGAAAGATTAGTTGATTCTTCTCCAATCTCGCATTTTGCATCAAAGCTTCTGCATTTAAGAAACATGATGCTAACACAGAGTGGGAAGAAGATGGCAAAAGAAAAACACAAATTTATGGTTAGGTTTTTAAAGCAATATAAGAGAGAAATGATGCAAAATAAGTAAATATAAATTTTGGTAGGACTGAAGACTAGCTGTTCTAAATTTTAGAAGATAGAAAAGGAAGGACATAAGTTCGTTTTAATTCAATTAAAAATAAGGATTTCTTTATAATTTTCATCAAGGATATATAGTTTAGTCTATTTAAGCCTATCTATTTTGAAAACTGCTAGCAACTCTATCATTTAATCTTGTGAGTTGTTTTCTTTTAAAATAAACATTGCTCTAATCGATAATAAAGAACTAGAAAAATATTAAAAAGAGCAAGATTTTATGAATTAACTATGGCAGAAGAGTACGTAGTGGGATTTGATGGAGGAGCCACAAAAACAGAAGCCATAATTGCAAGGTCAGATGGAACTTTAGTTTCTTCTGGAGTTTCTGGACCTTCAAACTACCATGTAGTGGGAATAGAAGGTGCAAAAGAGGCAATCTTTAACTCATTTGAGATAGCCAGAAAGAAAGCAAGTATAAGCTCAAAAAAGGTTAAAGTTGCCATTGCTGGGCTTGCAGGGCTAGACTGCTCTTATGATGATAAGATACTTAATTCAAACATTCCCCAAATTGGAATAGCAGAAACTTTTAAGGTAGTGCATGACTCCTTAATAGCTCTTTACGGTGCGACCTCCGGAAGAATTGGAGTCATAGTAATAGCAGGAACTGGATCTGTTTCAGCAGGCACAGATGGGAGAGGGAATAGAATAAGAGTTGGAGGATGGGGAAGCATAATTGGAGACGAAGGCTCTGCATACTTTATTGGACTAATGGCTTTGAAGCAAGCAATGAAAGCATTTGATGGAAGAGTAAAGGAAACAAAAATCGTTGAAGAACTAAAGAAAGCACTTTCAATAACAGAAACAGATGAAATCATAAGGAAAGTTTACGGTGAAAAAATGTCGGTAACGGAAATAGCTTCTTTAGCACCAATTGTTACAAAGCTTGCAAAAGAAGGTGATGAAGTTTCAGCGGAAATAGTTAAAAATGCAGCAGAAGAGCTTGCAACTTTAGCAAAGACAGTAATAGCAAGACTAAAAATTCAAAACGAAACATTTCCAGTAGCTACTGTAGGTGGTGTTTTTAAATCAGGTGATGTAATTCTGAAACCATTCTCAGAATCAATTCGAAAACTTGCTCCAAACGCAAAAGTGGAAAAACCAAGATTTGGCCCAGGTGTTGGATCTGTGCTAATTGCCCTAGAAATCTTGAATGGTAAGATAACTGATGAAATATTAAGAAACATAGAGACGTCGTACAAAAATATATATTAGATCCTACAAGCACTTTTTACAATCTCTAGTGTAGCCTAACTTGAGAACAACAAGATTTCTGGAACATCTTTATCAAGGACTTCAACATTAACTAGTTTATGAGCTGCCTTTATGTCCTTTAGGAATGGTTCTAGACTTTTGCTTATCATTACTTTTTCTTCCAATGGAGAATTTAAACTTAGCTTAAGCTCTTTTTTCTTTGCCCATATCTTTGAATCTGCTTCCATTAGCATGTTAAGCAAAGTTTTTTCTTCATTACTTATTGGTTCTATTCCTTCTGGGAACTTTTCTGAAGTTATATCTTTGTTGTAAAGCTTTTGGAATATATAAAAAGTTATTGCTGGAATTATAGGATGCATAGCTATTAAGATAGTTTTAAGAATTTTATGTACTGTTGCTCTTGCAGACTTAGTACTATCATTTTCTTCTTCGGAGTAAAGTCTAGGTTTAACCAGCTCCAAGTAATGATCGGCCAAGATATTCCAGGTGTAATCTCTTAGGCTGTTAGCAGCATCGAACGGATCAAGCATTTCAAATGAGTTTTCAACTGTTTTCATCACTTCTCCAAGTTGCTTTAGGAATAATATGTCAATTTTCTCTTTTATTGCCTTTTCATCATCTTCTGGAAACTGAGAAATAAACCTAGAAATGTTCCAAAGTTTAGTTATGAATAGAGAGGCAGCTTTAACCTTCTCTTCGGAAAATCTGTAGTTAGATCCAAGTTTAGACTCAGAAGCGGCCCAAAGTCTAAAAGCATCAGAACCATACTTTTCGATATAAACTTCAGGATAAACTACATTACCTTTAGATTTGTGCATGGCTTCTCCTTTTTCATCTACACCCATACCGCTAATTCTAACTTGCCTGAAGGCTCTATCTTTCAACAATAAGTAGGTCCTTAAAATTGAGTAGTACAGCCAAGTTCTTATTATTTCGTAACCCTGAGGTCTTAAGTTTGCAGGTCTAGCCTTTTTAAA
>JAAOZO010000026.1 GCA_011605715.1 Nitrososphaerota archaeon
AAAAGCAGAAATAAAGATGAAATACCTTGAGAGCGACAACCTCGATGTACTAAGCAACATTAACTTAGGTGAATATGAAAAAAGAGTTGTAAGATATCTTAGTAAGAACAGGTACGACTATAAAGGTGCAATCATGAAACTTCATCCTAGCTTAGTTAGGCTGTTTATCGAAGCTTTTTCGTGCTATATTTTTAACTTAATAGTTTCTGAAATAATAAGAGAAAGAGGAATAGAAAGAATAGCAGAGCTAGATGAAGATGAGTTTTTTGTTGTGCCACTTGACAAATACTTTGCACAAGTAGAAGCAGTTGCAAAAATTAATGAGAAAACGAGTAAAGTAAAAAACCTGAAAAACGAAATAAAAGAAAGAAAAGCTGCGCCTGCTGTTGCTATTCCAGGATACTTAACTGAACAGCTAATAACTAAAGAAACAAAGAGAATTTTGGATTTATTTAAAGTAGACACAAGTAGGTTTTTTATGAAGGAAAGGCCAGAAGCAAGTTATCCTGGGCAATATCGAACGATTATTAGCTACATAAAAGAATTTTATTTCAGCAAATTGTCAGACGACGCTATTTCACTAGAATTTTTCTTACCTAGAGGAAGTTTCGCTACGGTACTACTAAGAGAGTTAGTAGAACAAAAGACCACTCAGAAGTTGCAAGTATAAAAAATATAATACTTTTCTTAGTTAAGATCGTTAAAAAAGGCTTATTAATTCCAAAATAGCTATAGAAAAGGGAAGGTGAAAGTAATAGGTGTTACCTTCTGAAGCTTCAGCAAGGCTAAGGAGGGAGGCGTTGAACACATGCCAAGAGCTTACCAGAGTTACTGTAGAGTGCTCAAGAGCCCTTCACAACTTAGTTTTAAGCATAAAAGAAAGCAAGTCTGACATTGAACCTTCATATGAAAAAGTAGTTTCTCTGAAGGAAGAAGCCACTTCGCTAAAAAGAACTTTATCAGAAGAATTAATTTCTGCGGGAGCTATTTTGTTCAGTAGGGAGGACTTTTTGCGTTTAGCTTTACCTCTTACAGAAATAACGGACTTAGCCGAAGGAGTGGCGTTTAGGCTAAAGGAGCTAAAGCAGAGAAAAGCACAAGCTGGAAAGAGTAATCTAGAAAACGTGAGTTTGCTTTCAGAAAAGGTTTTAGACTGTGTGCATAAACTTAGAGACGTTATTTTTGCATTGAACTTCGACGTTAACAAAGTAGACCAACTCGCTAAAGAAGTGGAGCAGGCAGAAAGAAGCGTCGATGATACTTACAGAAAAACGGTTGTAGAAATTTTTTATTCGGATGCAGAAGTACCTGCACTACTCTTACTGAGAGATGTAGCAGAAATGCTTGAAGAAATGGCAGACAAGGCAGAAGATGCAGCAGATTCAGCAAGAATGCTTGCTCTCAGTGTGCTTTGAGATAATAAAATCTTTTAAATTTTTAGTACAAAGAGACCTAAAGCTTTTATATTGCTTTTACATGCACCAAGTAGTAGCATATGTCTGAAGACAAAAAAACAGATAAAAAAATTCAGGCAGAACTTGTTAAGGATCGGCTGATTGTTTGGAATTTTGAAGATTCTAGGCAGTTGTATAAGATGGGTTTCTTTGGAAAACCGATAGGGATACCTAAACCAAAGAGTTTTGATTTTAACGCTCCACTCACTTTGGATTTGATAGAAGGACTTTACTTGGCGAAGGAAGGGATAATAGAAGTCTTTAAAGGTAAAAAAAAGGTTAGTGTAAGTTCATTAGAAAGCTTAGCTAAAAAGTACCATGAAAGGTTTGATATGAAGTATAAAGTATACTCAGACTTAAGAAAAAAGAATTATGTTGTAACGCCAGGAATAAAATTTGGGTGCGACTTTGCAGTGTATGAGCATGGGCCTGGCTATGATCACGCGCCTTTTATTCTATCTGTGAAGAGCAACAAAGAAGAAATAACTGCTACTGAGATAGTTAGAGCTGGAAGACTTGCAACAACAGTAAAAAAGAAATTCGTATTTGCAGTCGTAGACTCCCAAAAAGGAACAATCGATTACTTAGTAAGTAAGTGGTGGAAGACTTAACAAAAGTTAATTTTAAGCTTTAAATACCATAGAAAAAGGATTGTTAAGGAGAGACTAAAATGAGTGTGAAGAAGGTTGCAGTTATAACAGCGGGTGGAGATGCTCCGGGTATGAATGCAGCCTTAAGAGCAATTGTAAGAATAGGAGAAAAAAGGAATTTGATGTTGTTTGGAATAAAAAGAGGTTACACTGGCTTGGTTTACAATGAAGTTGAACCTCTAGATAGAAGGTCAGTTTCTGGAATAATTAACCTTGGTGGTACAATACTTAAAACAAGCAGATGTGAAGAAATAAAGACAGAAATTGGCTTGGAGATGGCCAAGAAGACAATAGAGTACAACAATTTTGATGCAATGATAGTGATTGGTGGAGATGGAACATTTAGAGGAGCTTTGGATATAAAGAAAAAGATAGATATACCAGTAATAGGAATACCGGCTAGCATCGACAACGACATATACGGAACTGATGAAACGATTGGGTTTGATACTGCAGTTAATACAGCAGTAAAAGCTATAGATTACTTAAGAGATACAGCCTATTCTCATGAAAGATTGTTCATAGTAAAAGTTATGGGACGAAAAAGAGGTTTCATTGCGCTAGAAGTAGGGATTGATGTAGGCGCTGAATTTATACTAATTCCTGAAGTGAAAGAAGACTTGAATAAAATAGTTATGGAACTGAATGAGTTTGAAAAACTTGGGAAAAAATCAAATTTGATGGTAGTGGCTGAAGGCTATGAAGGTGCAGACCAGATCCCAACAATTTTAAGCAACGAAACAAAGCTAGAAGTTAGGCTATCTGTGTTGGGGTATCTTCAAAGGGGGGGACCTCCGACAGCAAGAAGCAGGCTACTTGCGGAACTCTTTGGAACAAAAGCTATTGAGTGTCTAATAAATGGAGAAGAAGACGTAATGGTTGGAATAAGAAACAACAGGCTAGAAACAACTTCGCTAAAAGAAGCTGTTGAGAAAGAGAAGGAGATAAACCTGGAACTCTACAAACTTGCAAAAGAACTAACTTAAGTTCACTACCGTTCTTCTTTTCCTTCAACAAAAGCCTCTAAACGTCTCTTTGCAACTTCATATGGCATTTGAACAGGAGGGTGCTTAAAGGCATAGGCTGAGACGCTTATCAATGGTCCAGAGATGCCCCTATCCAATGCAATTTTTACAGCCCTTATTACATCTATCATTACGCCTGCACTGTTTGGCGAGTCAACTACAGATAGTTTTAGATTTATAGAAAGCGGAGTTCCGCCAAAGTATCTTCCTTTTATGTAAATGTAACAAATTTTTTCATTGTTTAAGAAAGGAACATAATCACTTGGACCTATTCTTAGACCAAGGTCGTTGTATGGAACCATAGCTTTTACAGCGCTAGTTTTGCTCTCTCTTTTTGACACTAATCTTCTTTGTTCAAGCATATTTAAGAAGTCGGTGTCGCCTCCAATATTAATTTGATAACTTTCATCTATTTTAACTCCTCTATCTACAAGCAACTTAGCAAGAGTTTTGTGCAAAACGGTTGCACCAAGTTGACTCATTACGTCATCTCCAGCTATAGGAAGTCCAGCTTCTTCGAACTTTTTTTGCCAAGACGCATCAGAAGCTATAAATGTGGGCATTGCATTAACAAACGCAACTCCTGAATTTAGGCTAGATTGTGCATAGAATCGGCTTCCCTGTTCGCTTCCTACAGGCAGATAGTTAATTAGAAGATCAGGCTTGCTCTCTCTTAGGACATCCTCTACGTTGCATTCCTTTTCCTCAGAAAGCTCTACCTCGGAGCTTAAGTACTTTCCAATGCCATCTAGAACTGGTCCTCGTTCTACTTTTACTCCAATCTTTGGAGGCTCAAAAAACTTTATTGTGTTGTTAGGCTCAGCAAAGATAGCTTCGCTTAGGTCTTTACCCACTTTCTTCTTGTTTACGTCAAATGCAGCTACAAACTCAATGTCCGAAGGATAATAACCACCGAGTTTTGGGTATGCTAAGCCAACATAGTCGTTTTTACTAGAGTAATAGTAAACTCCTTGAACAAGAGCAGAGGCACAGTTTCCTACGCCAGCGATTGCTACTTTTATCTTCGCCATGAAGTCAAAAAGAAACTAAGACGTATAAAAATCTTAAAAGCAATTTTAAGAAGTCGCGTACAGTACGCAGAGAAGTATGTTAAGAAAGGAAATAAAGCCACCTAAAGCTAAGAAAAAAACTTCAAGCAAAAATGGACTATTACTAAACAGCAAGAAGTAGCTAGAAAGGAGAAAATTAAGGAAAAGAGAAAAAGAAGCGACAATGTTGGCTATAACTAATGCTTTAATCTTTCTTAGAATACCAATGGAGATCACTGGAAACAGAAGCTCTAAAAACAAATACAAGGGAGATGCCATGTTCATGAAGAGCATCAGTACTAGTAAAAATAAAACAATAATAAAGTTAGAAGCCACTAGAGACCATTCTAGGATTTTTGCTTTAGGGAGGGCCTTCAATTTGCGGGCTTCTTAAACTTAGTTAAGGTATAAAAATTTATTTATATGACGCTAAGTACAAAGTAGCACAATGACGCAAAAAACATCTTTCTACTTTCATCCGCACAACATTTTTGGAGGACTTAGTAATAGAAGTTATGAAGAAGCTAAGTTTTTAGTTGTTGGCGTACCATTGGATGTAAGCGGAACTTATAGAACAGGTTATAGATTTGCCCCTATGTATATAAGGCAAGCAGCAGCTCAAATTGAATTTAAGAGTTTAAGATATGAGAATGAGCTTTCAGATAGAGATATATTTGATTTAGGAGACATAGCTTTAGGTTCAAATTTGGAATCAAACTTGAAAGATATTGAAAACAGCATGTTAGAATTAAGAAACGAGAAAAAAATTGTTGCAATAATCGGAGGAGAACACACAATAACTTATTCAACGTTTATGGGTCTAAAAGCAGAAAGGATAATTATTTTTGATGCTCATTTTGATCTAAGAAACGAATACGCTGGAATGAGATTTTCTCACGCAACATGGCTAAGAAGACTGTTAGAAAACATAGATACTGAAGACGTCTTAATCGTTGGCGCAAGAGCAACTTCTTTTGATGAGACTTCCTCAAATCCTCCGAAAGTCCTTCATGTAAATCCTCTGCAGTTAAGAAGCGAGGAGATTAATTTTATAAAAGATTGGTTTAAGAAAGACAAAAAGTACTACATCTCAGTTGACATGGACTGTTTCGACCCCGCTTATGCTCCAGGAGTCGGTAACCCAGAACCTGAGGGAATTTCTCCAACCACTTTCTTTGATTTCTTATTAAAGTATGTTTCTCAACTAGATATAGTTGGTTTTGACGTGAACGAAGTCGTACCGCAATACGACTTAAGTGGAATAACATCAGTTTTGGCAGCAAAGGTAATCTTAGAGATCATAAACATGATACTTAGCAAGTAGCTCTGGAACCGAAACAACCTGGTTGTTCTTGCTCGAAACAAGAGCGGCTTCTGCAATAGCAAGGGCTAGTATTGCGTCTTTTTGATTAGGAGATGGATCTGTTTTCTCTTCTATACATTTTATAAAACTTTTTAACTCAAACAGTAAGGGCTCCTTCCAGTCGGTGCGCTTAACAAAGGCGCCTTCTCCGTTTCTTAAGATTACTTCTTGAGTAATTAGGTCAGCATCTATTAAGCCCAAAGTTCCAGTTATCGTAAGCTTTCTACTTTTACTGGGAGTTAACCAGTTTGAGTCTATGACTGCTCTAGTTTCTTCAGAAAAGTTTAGTATTATAGTTGCATGATCTTCATTTATACTGTGTGCTATTGACCCAGATCTTGCATAAACTGTTTTTGGCATAGAACCAAACAAGTAAAGAGACAAGTCGATGTCGTGTATAGAAGTATCCTTTATTACACCCAAGTCTATTGGTCTATCAGGCCAAGATCTCACTCTTAAGGCATGAAGTATTATGGGCTTTCCTATTTTACCTTCAGAAAGATAATTTTTACTAAGCTCTACGGCTTGATTAAACCTTTCTATGAAGCCAACAAAAAACTTTACATCTTTGCCTTTCGAAAACTCTAGGAGCTCAACGGCCTCTTTTAGAGTTGCTACAAAAGGTTTTTCAACCAGAAGGTACTTAATGCCTTTCTCTATTAACTTAACTGCAATTTCCTTATGAGTAGACGTAGGCGTAGAAATTACCGCGCCATCAATATCATTAAAATTAAATGAATCTAAGTTTGTACTCCAAGCAACTCTATAGAAAGACCCATATTTTTTAGCAACTTCTTCGTTTATGTCTATTACTCCAGCTAAAGAGCCTAAATCGTTTAAGACTCTAACATGATTTTTTCCAAAACCGCCCGCACCAACCACAACAATTTTAGCAACCAAAGTTCGCACCCGCCCTTACATGAAATCTAGCAAATTTGAACTTTTCTTTTCCTCAAGTAACTCGAGACCTAATGGCTCTAAAATTTGCTCAAATGTTGTTTTCAGTATTTCTAGATATTTTTCAACGTCTACCTCTTCAGGTTTAGCAAGGTAAGTTGGTTTTACTCCAGTTTTCCCTTTTATTTTTACGTATGAAATGACTTCACCAGCTTTAGGCATATGGCCATTCTTAGAAGCCATAATTGCAGCCTTTATGTGCTGAGGCAACGTCTTCTTGTAGTCTTCAATGTCTTTGCTCATCATAATATTAAAAGCTAGTTTTTCTAGAGGAACTTGCCTTTTCTTTAGCAACTCAACTTGTTTCTTCAGAAGGGCTTCGATGTTCTTTGTAGCTTCATCGAACTCTCTTTCATTATTAACTTGACTAAGAATTTTTAAAACCTCAAAGAATAAATCTTTCACATAATCTGGTGTTGAGCTTTTCTTACCTATTAGCCCCTTTATGTCGACTATTCCATCTTCAGTTACACCAAAGTAGTTTTTCTTCCTCTTACTAAAAACAGTATACTTATACTTCTTGTCAAAGTTAAGTTGAATTCCAAAGCGACTAAAGGCAAAATTTGTTAAAGCGTCTATGTCTTCTTTTTTCGGGTTCTTTAAGAAAACAGAATCGGTGTCGCCATATATAACTTCTAGGTTTCTTCTTTGCGCTTCTTCAATAACGCTTGTTAGTATTTTTCTTCCAAGAGCAGTAACGCTCTCAGCAACAGCAGGAGTATAAAATTGAAAACTTTCAGCACCCATTACACCATAGCTTGCATTAAGAAAGACCTTGAGAGCTCTCTGCGTAACTTCGTACCTTTTTCTTTCTTTTGGAGGAAGGGACTTATCCTTAGAGAGGGGTACATACAATGCAACTCTTAGGTCCCTAAGCGCGCCTATAGCGGAACTTGTTATTCCTTTTACTTTTGTGCAAATCCAGTGAGGAAGATCGGCAACTTTGTTGCTTTTGCACTCTTCGTGCGGACACCTAACGGTTTCATAAGAAAGATTAAACCTTGCAATTACGCTAGGATATAGAGAAGCAAAATCCATAACAACTACGTTAAAGTGAGCTCCAGGCTTTGGACTAAGAACAATCGCACCCTGATACTTCTTACCTTTTATTGTAGCTCTAGTTACTGTTTCGCCTTTTACTTTAAGGATGTCTTCATTGTTTGGAATAAGCATATTCCTCTCTCTATGTAGTGCTAAAAACAAGCTACGGATCCAAGAAGATACTGCATGGCGGGCAATCTCCTCAATAGGTGCTCTGCTTATCCTCATCAAGAGAAGCATTAACTTAATTACTAAGGAATCGTTGAAGGTTGTTAGCTCCATTGTTATTTCTGCATCGTTCATACAGTACGTTGCTAAAGCATCGTAGGAAAGCTCTCCAATTGGCTTCTCTACTACAACTTTACCTTTACCGAGAAGAGAATTGCTAACAGCATCTAAAGTTGCTTCTTTATATGCTCCGCTAAAAGCATATATCTGAATTGACCTATTTAGGAAAAACCTATAAAGATCTATGTGAACACCATACCTTAAGTCTGCTGTATCCTGAGTTTTCCCTATTTTTATAGGAATTTCTTCGTCTGGAATTCCAAGAAGTTTAGCTCTGTTCTTTATGTATGGTAAATCGAAAGAATCACCATTGTAAGTAACTATCATTGGGTAGCTGTTGATTACTTGAAAAATTCTAATTAGAAGTTGTTTCTCGTCGTCAAAAAACTCTACTGTTGCATCAAACTTATCAAACGAAACCTCTGAAAAATTGTCCCTCTTAAGTAGTAAAATAATTTTTTTCCCGCTCGAATCAACAAAAGCAGCAGAGATTATTTTGTCTTCTGGCGTTTCAGCGTTTGGTAGTACGTTTGGGTCCTTACTATAAACTTCTATATCTAATGAGGCTCTTTTAATTTCAGGTATAGGCTGCTCTAGATAGTAAGCCCAATCTCTTACTAATGCACTATCTATGAGATGAGAACTTAAAGACATTTGCTTTAGGCGTGCTTCAAGCTCTTGAGAAATACTTAGAGGAATCGGCTTAAAGGTGTTGTTGGTTAGGTTTAATTCATAATAGTGGCCCGGCCTTAAGTTTAAATCGTATATATAGTTCAAAACATATGGAATGTCGGCCTCCCACACCTCCTTTAGTACAGATTTTACTGTTCCAGAGGGTTTCCCACTTATGCCAAGAGGATCTTGAACAACAATTTTTGACATCTTTACTGGTCGTTGAGACAGAGGATCAAATTTTTCAACTTCTTCTATGTGATCAAAGCTTGGTAAACTTGTCAGCTCGTTTATCTTGAGTAACTCGTCTTTTGTTAAGTTTGAAAGGCAGTATGGTTTATGTTCGTAGGGGTCAGGAATAACGATTATGGAGTTACCATCGCTAGACAGGAACTTTAAAATAGCCTTTTTTTGCTTCCCATCATAATCAACAGAAAGCAACAACCCAATTTGTGTCTCTTGAGGATTAATTTTTTCAGAAGTTACTTGAGATTGCATCCTTAATCTTAACAAAGGACAGGAAGTTCTAAGTATTTAATTTTTTACCCTCAAGCTGAGTTTAAAGTTCGTGGCAAAAGCTAAGTTTTTAAGCTACTACCTTACGCGCTTACATTGAATATTCCTTGGTAAAAAAGTACAAAAGAAGGTATGTAGTACTTAAAGTTAGCTCCTGTAACTCTAGTAACAATTTGAAGACAGAAATTATGAACGTTTTAAACGAAGTTGTAAGTAAGGAAGAGCAAGAAGAAGTACATCCTTTAATTCTAAAAAACGGTAAGGATGTAATTATAGTAAGAGTACCTCATACTTCCCTTGAGAAATTTAAGAAAAGCTTAACTTTCAAGCTTCCTTTTCTTAAAATTGTTCTTGTTTCTGGAACATTGAAGAGCATAAGGGAAAGAATGGGATTAACGAAAGATGATTTGGAAACAGCATAAGCAATAGAGAAACAAAGAACATTTGAGGTAACGGCTCTCTGAACAACACTAAAAGAAGCTTTCAATCAAAATGTTTAAAATTCCCAACAAATGAGCTAAAGGGAGATGAATTTCGTAGAGCTTTTTGGCGATTCCGTAAGAGTGAAGGTTCTAGACTTACTTTTATCAGATCCAGAGAAGGTGTACAGCCAATCTGAAATTTCAAGGAGAGTGAACTGCTCAGTTTCAAGCGTAGGAAGAGTCCTAGAGCCTCTAATTGAGCTTGGGCTCATCAAAACTTTAAATTTTAAAGGGCAAGTAAAGATTGTAGCAGTTAACAAGGACCACCACATTATAAATAAGTTAATTAGGTTCAGAAAAGAGATAAGTGAACTATAAGCATGTTCAGAGAGTTTCTTCTAGAAGAACCCATAGAGAAAGTAAGAGCCCTACTGGTTATGCTTCCAAACGTTTCTCAAATCACTTCAAGAATCTCAGAAAGAATGATTGAGGTAGGCAAGTTTACTCAGTACTCAAAGGTAGTTATGCATTTTTTGCCAGACATACTCTTATCTGACGAGCTTGGGGAAGGCTATTTGCCAGGCTTGGAGTTTTATAGACCATCAAAAAATAGTGAGCTTCAGTTGGGAATCGTAACTAGTAAACTTCAGATCAATCAACTCCCAGTACCTTATTCTTACTGGACGGCAGAATACATAGTCAGGAAAGCAAGGGCGTTGTCCTCCAACTTTATAATAACAGTTTCAGATTTTGACTACGTTAGGCCGGATGTGAGGTTCTTTGCTAGCTCAAAGGAGCTGGCAGAAAAAATTGCAGAAAATTGCAACATAAGACCAGTTAAAAAGTCCTACTTTTACGGCATTTCTTCATTAATAGTTCCAATTTCAAAGCTTTATAAAATAAATGCTGTTTCACTAGTTAGTTTAGTTACAAAGGAAACACAACCTCAGGTTTTAACTTACGCTTTCAATTCGCTACTAAGGTTGCTAGAGTTTACTGAGAGAGCTTAGCTAAAATAGCAAGGCTTCAGAAAGCAGGACTTTTAATAAAAGTTTAATAAAACTAGCAACTTCTACATGATCTTATAGAAAGATGGAAACTTCTATAGAGAAATTTAAAGGAGTATTAAAGGGAGATGTTTTAGTTGTTGATGAACCTCAGGCAGTTGAGTGGCTCAAGAGTAAAGGTTATGGGAGTGGAGAAACGCAAAGAACTTTGAAGTTCCATGAAGCACTTTACTTACTCGAACAAAATAAGCTTGAAGCAACTGATAGAAAAAAAAGAGTACTGAGCTTTGATGAGCTGCTCAGAAGGGCCGAAAAATACGACAGTAAAGTTCTTTATAAGTATCTAATATATAGAGACTTAAGGAACAGAGGGTATGTAGTTGTTGATGGCTATGGATTAGGAATCGACTTCAATGTTTACGAAAGAGGAGACTTTCCAAACAACACCCCGAAAATCTTAGTTTTTGGGTTATGTGAAGGAGTTCCCATTAGCTTTGAAGAACTTATAAAGATTCTTAAGGTTGCGCAAGCGAACAGGAAAACGCTTGTTCTAAGCGTAATAGACAGAAGAAATGAAGTAGTATACTACACTATTTCAAGACTGGTGTAGGAGATGAAACAACTTAGGGGTTACATCAAGATAATTAGACCAACTAACTGCATTATGATGGGAATTGGTATAATATCTGGATATATAATTGCTTCTGGAAATATTAGTTTTTCGGTTGAACTCCTCGCAGGAATTATAGTTGCTGCTGCCTTTACTGCGTTTGCAAACGTTACAAACGACATAATAGACTATGAAATCGATAAGATCAATCAGCCTCACAGACCATTGCCTTCTGGAGAAATAAGTCGAAAACAAGCAACTTACTACTCCATATTTTTACTACTTCTTGGAATATTTGCCTCAACGTTTACAAAAAATATATGGTTTATGCTCATTCCACCTATTGTAGCAATGGTTACTATCTTATATAACGTTTACCTGAAAAAATATGGCTTTGTGGGTAACGTTGTAGTAAGCTTTTTAGTTGCACTTTCTTTTGTGGGAGGAAGCCTGATTGCTGTAAAGCACATAACAAGCTATACTGTTATTTTTTCTTCAATGGCCTTCTTCGCAATCTTAGGGAGAGAAGTTCACAAAGGTATAGTTGACGTAGAAGGAGATAAAACAAAGGGAATTAGAACGATAGCAATAACAAAGGGAGAAAAATATGCAAAAATTGTTGCTATTTTTTTCTACATGCTAGCAATCATTTTAAGCACAATTCCAGCCTTTCTAGGTTTAACCAATAGCTATTATTTAGTAATAGCACCTATAGTGGCATTGTTGTTCATAAGTTCTTCGCTAAATCTCTGGAAAACAAGCGATAAGAATGCGTTGAGAAAAGAAAAAGATAAAGTTAGAGTTTGGATGCTCTTGGCTATGTTAGCGTTTATTGTTGGAGGGTTGAAGCTATGAACAACGTGAAGAAGAGCATAGAGCCTTTAAGAGGATTTAGAGAACTAACTCCAGAAGAGTACAAGAAGAAGAAGTTCATAATAGAGAGCATAAGTGAGCTTTTCGAAAAGTATGGCTACGGAGAAGTGGAAACGCCTACTGTTGAACCTCTTAGCTTAATTGAGCTTAAGGTAGGAGAAGAAATAAGACACAGGATGTTTAGGTTTAAGGATTTAGGAGATAGAGATGTTGTTTTAAGACCAGAGGGCACGATATCTGTTGCAAGGCTTGTTGTCAACAAGATGAAAAACGAACCTCTTCCCATAAGAGTTTCTTATGTTGCAAACATGTTTAGATATGATGAACCACAAAAAGGAAGATACAGGGAGTTCACACATATTGGCTTTGAGCATTTTGGCTCGAGAAGCGTGGTTTCAGACATTGAGGTAATCAACATTGCAATAGAAGCCCTAAAAAAGATTGGAATAGAATCATTTAAAATTAAGCTTGGGAACGAGGCAATATTGAGAAAAATACTAAGTGAGGCCAACATTGAACAAAAAGAACAAGATCTTTTGCTTGGTATGCTAGATAGGGGAGAGAATGAAGAGTTCTTTGAAAAGCTTAGCAGGAAAGGGGAAGAAAAGATTTTGAATGTTTTTAGGGAGCTTATGAAGACAAAAGAAAACAGCGTAGGAGAAAGCGAACAAACGCTAAGAAAAATATTAGCAGGATTTCCAGCCGCTCTAGAAGAGTATGAGAGAGTAAGAATAATCGAAAACTTCTTAGAGTGGAAAGCGAATGGAAAATACTACTTCGATTTTGGCTTCGCAAGAGGCTTGGAATACTATACAGGAATTATCTTTGAGCTTTATGTTCCTGAACTTAGTGTAGCAGTGGGAGGAGGAGGAAGGTACGATTCACTTTGTAAGTTATTAGGGCGTGACCTACCTGCAGTTGGCTTTGCTCTAGGAGTTGACAGACTCATGCTTTCTTCTCAAGTAAAGACAGCTAAACAAAAAAGTAAGAAAGTTGGAGTAATCATACTAGAGGAAGATGCAGAGACAATAAAGTATACTTTTCAAGTTGTCGAGCAACTAAAGGAAGTTGAAAACCTAAACTTGGAAATCGATACCATGGGAGGCTCACTTGGCTCAAAAATCGAGAGAGCCTTAAAGAAAAATGAGGAAGCAATAGTAATAATTGGGAAAAAAGAGCAAACAGAAAAACGTGTTTCCGTAAAGAGACTAAAAGATGGAGTGCAAAAAAGCTTTAGCTACGAAGAACTAAAAGAAAAAATTCTAGAGTTTATCGAACAGTAAAGTTCGTTGATTATCTTAGCTGGAAAACATAAAAGAGGCTGAACTACTTAAGGATGAAGAACTTGTAAATAATTGTGAAGACATGTTTGTAGATTTTTTGATGTCTATTTATGGAATTAGAAAGGAGCTTAGAGAATGTTTCAAGTTTACGTTAGAACATTCTTAAGTTAGTTTGTAGATTATTTATCTTTTAAAATAAAAGACTAAACTTTCACTAAGAAGGCAAATTCGACTACTTGTCTTCCTAAGATGATTAAATAATTGACGAGCTAACATCCTAAAATTTAGTTGGATTAAGCTTTTCAAACTTAAGGATTTTTACGAGCTAAGGTTTGAAAAGGTAAGTAGCGCCATAGTGACGATAGTTCTGGACTCACGCAAAAAAGCTAAATAGCCCCGGTCTTAGCCCCTAAGAGGAAACAAAGATGGGTAAAAAAAGGAACATGCCTTATGTACGAACAGAGTACATTCCAGGTGCCCCTGGAATAAAGGTTAGATTTAAAGTTGGAGGAGGAACAAATTACGACATAATAGTAAAAGTTGTTAGTAAAGAAGATGCAACGATAAAACAAGAGTCGATTGAAGCTGCAAGAGCTTCGATAAACAACAGGTTACAAAAAACAGTAGGAGAAGGAAACTACACTTTAATTGTAAAGCCGTATCCTCACGTAATAATAAGAGAACACAAAATGTTAACAGGGGCAGGAGCGGACAGACTTAGCGAGGGTATGAGAAGAGCATTTGGAAAGCCAACCACTAGAGGTGCAAAGGTCTCAAGAGATCAAGAAATATTCGAGATAAGGGCTTTCAAAAAGGATTTGCCTTCGATAAAAGAGGCTATTGAAATAGGTTTGCACAAGCTTCCAATAGAAGCAAAAATCGTAAGCGAAGAAGTAAATGAGCAGCAATAAAGAAGACGCTTCAGAAAACTTAGAGTTGCTAGTTATTCCAGGAGAAAAGCTAGGAAGTATAGAAGAAGGAATTTCGGAATTTGGCACCTACGAGGAAGAAGGAAACGTGCGAGCGGCTTATGTAGGAAGAGCCATCGTCGACAAAGAACAAAAGAAGTTTAGCATTCTACCATTAACAAAAATGCCAGTTTATCCATATAAGGGACAAAGTGTTATTGCAAAGATTGAAAATGTGCAAAATACGTTGGCAACAGCACAAATTATAGCTATAGAAGGACTATTCATAAATAAAAGTTTTACAGGTTTTTTGCACAGTAGTAGAGTTGGAGGAAGGTACGAAAAAAACTTAAGAAGGATTATGAAACCTGGAGACTTAGTGAGGTGCAAAGTGATAAGTAACGAAGGAGCCATACACCTTGGTATAAGTGGGAGCTTCTTTGGAGTTATCGAAGCAAGTTGCTCCATTTGTGGTGGAGCACTAAAGAAAACAGGCAGAAGGAACCAGCTAAAATGCGAAAATTGTGGAAACATTGAAACTCGACTTATTGCCTCAGATTATGGAGCAGTGAGAGTGAGCAAGAAATGACAGAAGACGTAGAAGTAATTGAAAGAAGCGAAAACGAACTAGAACTAGTATTCAAGGAACCGAGCACAACTTTTCTTGACCCTATAGTTTCATATATATTAAAGTATAATGAAGATGTTCTGGCAACATATTCTGTGGACCATGTTCTAGTAGGTCCAGCGAGAATAATAATAAGGAGCAAAACAAAACCAGCAAAAGAGGTTTTAATTTCAGCAATGGAAAAAATAATGAGCGACTTGGAGAAAGTAAGAAATGAAATAAAAAGCCAAGTAAAATAATGAATATACTAAGAGAACTAGTTAAAAAGCTGGACGTAAGTAAAGATAAAACACCAAAAGAAAGGATTTTCTACAACAGAGACCTGGCAAAGATAGGAGATGCAATTTTAAATTATATAAATGTGTTGGTAGTTTCTGCAGGGTATGTTTCAGAAAGTAACAAAATTACAAATAAAATGCTCAGAGAAGTTGTAAACAAATCAGGGTTAAGAAGAAATATTAAAAAAAGACAAACAGCAAGAGCCTTAGGAAACGTTGTTGAAGCAATAGTAGCATACCTTGTAATTAATGAAATTTTAACAGAAGAGCAAATAATCGAGCTTGTTATCGAAAAGGGAAGTTTCGAAGAAGCCCTTATTTATATCTTAAGGGGCTTTTATGGTTAGCTGTACTCTCTCCAAGTATAACCGCACTTTGTGCACCTGAAAAATTGAGTTGGGGATTCGTCTGCTCCTCTTGTTTGAACAATCCACCAATAAGCTTTATCATTTCCACACTTTGGGCATGTTGCGTTTGTTATAGGTAGCGGCTTTAGAGATTCATCTGACTCGCCTAAAACTTTTACCTTAGTTTTTACTTTATTTTTCACAACTACAGATTTTAGGTCTTTAGCTTGTTCTGAGTAACCACACTTTGGACAAACATAGAGGTTTTTTCTTCCCTCTTTCTTTAGCACCATCCTGCTTCCGCATTTTGGGCAAAACTTTATCAGTGGCATGCGTTTCCTTTTTTAAGGAAATTAGCTATTAATAAGAATTTCTCTTTATAGCAAATTTACCCAAGATACTCTGGCCGCTTATACTCCTTCTTGAAAAGTAAAGAAAGGGTTTTGTCTAGTTTTACTTTGTTTAACTCTTCTCTGTACTTCTCCTCCATTTTATTCCACTTAGCCTCTTCTGCTTCCAGTAAGCTATACTCTATGCTTAAGTTAAGTAGAGAAGAAAGTTTCTCAAGAATTGCTTTTGAGGTTACAAAGTCAGGCTTCTCACTTCTTGTAAGGCCTAGCAACCCAATTCCCTTCAACCCAAAGAAGTTACACAACCCAAGAGCAATACCTGCACCACCTACTATAGGTGTACCTGTGGGCGCTAACATTATACCTTTTTCTTTAAGCATGTTAGCAACCTCTGGCTCAGAAGCTATACCCCAAACAGATGCGCCACTGTTTTCTAGACTAAGATGGCCACCCACAGAATAAACAAATTTACCACCCAGCTTCTTGAAAAGTTTCAATAAAATTTCAGTTGTTTCTAGTTCGCCACCCATTACTTCTTGATGTTTTTGACCAAGTGCAAACAAAAGGTCACCTTCGTCTCTGTTCTTTATGAAAAGAGCAACGCCTACAAGCTTTGCATTTCCATACCTATCTACAACTACTTGATTACTAAAGAAGGGAGAAGTTATAAATCCAACTTTTTTGGCATTTGTAAACCTTACCAAAAATCTGACAACGAGTTCCCCTATTAGACCGATGCCAGGATAGCCAATTACTAGCTTTGGTTCTTTAACAGTCCATCCTTTCTTTAACCAAATCTTAGGTTTTGTAAAATAGTAAACTGCTGAATCAGATCTGGAAGGTAACATTCTACGTTCAAAACAGTAACATAAATTAAGGGGGATATAACTCTATTGCTCCGAGAATAATGCTAAAAAAATGCACTAAATGTGGCAACTATACAATTTCTGATGAAAAATGCCCAAAGTGCGGAGGGGCTCTTAAAGATCCACACCCGCCTAAATTTTCCTTGAACGACCCTTTTTTAGAAATAAAACTAAGAGCAATAATACTAAGCAAGAAGAAAGAAAAAGAAGCTAAGCTCTAAAGATTCCACCTTTCTCCTTTACTAAAGCTTCTAATCGCTTTAGGGTTTTTTCAAAGGCTGTCTTAACTTCTCTTGGCTTATTACTCTCAACTACTAATTCATATTTTGGCGGCGACGCTACCCTTAAAATAATTTTAGTCCCTTCCGAAGTCTGGTAGAGAGAAAGTTTTTCGCCTATTTCTCTTAACTTATTAACACCCTCTTTGTCCAAAAAAAACATCTCCACCGTTTTTGTCTGAGTGTAGCTTTTTGTAAAAAATTCTTCGTAAATTAGTTTATTTAGGACATCTAACGTTTGAGCAGGAACGCCTACCCTTAGGAAGATGTTCTTGTCTTCCAAGGCCATTTTAAATGCCTGACTTAAAGAGCCATACTTCGCTACAGCTTTCTCTTCTATTTTTTCGATTAGGTCTAGAGGTTGGTTGCTTTCTTTTAATGCCCTTTCTAGTAATGTAAGAGCTTTCCTTCTTTCTTTCCATTTTCTTATTTTTGCTTTAGCTTTTGACTTATCTATTCCCTTTGTTGAAACATAGAGTCTTCTACTTTGTTCGTCTTCCTTCAGCACTTTCACAACAAGGATTTGACCTACTTTTATCAGGTCAGAAACTTTTGCTTCTTTCCTCACAGGCATCCCCGAAATGTGTAAAAATAGCTCACCATCGTACTCATCCGACTTCAGAGTTGCACCAAAGTCTCCAACTTCTACAACTTCTCCTACAAGAAGTTCATCTTCTACCCTTGAGCTCATTCTAATGGCTCTACTACTTCCCCACCTATTATTTTTCCTTTTCCTCCTGTAGGCTTAACTAGAATGGAGCCGCAGGCTAAGCACTTTATTTCGTTCGAAGGATGACTGAATACTATTTGTTTGTTACCACATTTGTTGCACTTTACCCTAAAGAACTTTGAAGTTGGATAAATTTTTCTGTACCTCATTGCTAAATCACGTTTTTATCTCTAGTTTTCTTAGTCTAAGACCTTCTTTCACTATAGTAAAGCCACAAACCTTGCACTTGAGTTTTATCGTTTGTTTCTTCGTAGTTTTTACAGGGTTTGCAATAGGAGCTTTTGAACCTCCATAACCATGCCTGTCCACTCTTTCGTGGTGCCGTTCACCCCTAGCAAGAGCACGCCTCTTTCCTGCCTTGTAAAGCGAAACGGTATGAGGAGTATGCTTATTACACTTTGGACAATATGTTGTTATCTCACGTGGAATTTTCATGCTAACCCAGAACCCTTTCGGCAACTTCTTTCTTTATAAGTATTTCCGCGTATTTTTTTGGTAGGAATGCAAAATCACCCTCTTCGTATGGTCCGTGTTCACGTCCCCATTCATCCACAAATTTTTCTATTTTTTTCTTTAAAATTATTAATTCATAACTATCAGAAAAAGCCTGAAATGGAACTTTCTTTGAATTTCCAGACTTAAAATTAAGCAATACTTCCTCGTAACGTTTTCTTAACGCGCTTGAATAGGAAAGTATTGGACTATCTGCCGATCCATAGAGAGCTTCAGGAGGTGAAAGCGACTCAAAGAATGCTTTAACTGTTCTTATGAAAAGAAGGTCATCTAAGATCAAACTCATTATTTTTTCTTCTGCATCGAAGAGCTCTTTCGCAACCTCCGATTTTCCTACTCGATGTTTTTGTTCTCTGTGTTTTTTAAACTCCCTTTCTATTTCTTCCAGCTCCTCTTGGGAGATTACTTGAAGAGTTTGGCTCTCAAGCTCTCTTTTCCAAACCTCTAACAACTTCGATTTGTTATACAACTTGAGCAACACCCTTAGAAACTAAGTAGGCAGCATAGAACCTTGGAACCTCTTCTTCGGTATTATGTAGCTCCTTAAAAGTTTCACCTCGTAGTCTAAATGGAGGAGCAATCCTCACCTTTAATTTTATTGGTTTTTCTCCGTAAGTAGGCAATAAGTCTAAGGGATAAACTTTTTCACTTAAACTTACTTCAAACTTAGGAAAGCTGCTCTTACTGTTAATTGTTCCAGGCATACGAATTATTCTATGCTCATCTAAGGTAACAGAAGGATCTATTGGAATCCGCGACATGCTTAACGCTTCCTGAACGATGCGCTTTAAGATTTTTTGCCCCAAAAGGGAGAGAGCAAGTTTTAGTGAGCCTTCGCTTACTGAACTAATCAGCTCCTTTTTCCTTTGCTCAATTTTTTTAATTGAGTCTTCATCCAAAAAAGCATAACTACTTGGGGATTCAATAATTTTAACAACGTTGGAAGCAATTCTTCTGCCAACGCCCACTTTGTTTATTTGAAGCTGAGAAAAAAGTACAAAAAAATTAGGTTGCAACTCATTAAGGAGTAAGAAATCTATAATCTCTCTCCGTTCGTCTTGAGAAATTTCTCTAAAAACTTGAGAATCAACATAAACATGAAAACCCATATGACCACTGTAGAAAACCTTTATTTCGTTTTCATTTACACCAAAATCTTCTACTAATGAAAGCGCAAGTTCTTTTGCCTTTTCATAAGTTTTTTCAATACAAGTTGAAGCAATAAAGTTAACTTCCCTTAGTTCATTCCCGCAGCTTGAACATTTTTGTAAGTCTTTCTTAAACACTTCTCCGCACTTATCACAAACCCAGTACGTCTCGCCTTGACATCCTAGGTCTTTAGCGTCTATGTCAAAAGCAATTTCACTCCATATTACATTTTTTTTGTCTATCGGATTTTCAGGGAACTCATAAACAGAACATGAATGAAATGCATCCCAAGGTAAATTGTCTAAGATGTACTTTCTTATAGCTTCATTATCCTGAAAAGACATATGCCTTTTCATAACTTTCTCGTTTCCAACAACAAACCCAATCTCCCTTTTACTTACAGGTGGAGGGACCTCAATAAGGTTAGAGTGTTTTAAGTAGTACTCTGAATAAACGGATCTCAAGAATCTAAGTTCAGACCCGTTCATCGTAACTAAGCTAGCAGCTCCTTTTTAGCTTTATAGCTTTTTACTTTGAACATAAGAAGAAACTACTCATCCTTAGAAGTTTGAGAAGAAGGTTTGCCTCTGTATTGCAGTGGATGCTTTATGTTTTTACACCACTCATCAGGAAAGCACAGACCATAAGACTTCATCGTTTCACAACTTGGAGGCGAATACTTTTTCCTTGAGCCCCTTAGACCAGCAAGATGTTCTACTTGATATCTTGCGATGCTTTCTTTAAAATCAGGGCTGCTTTTTAGTAGCGTCATTATCTCTTCAACACTTTGGCCTTTTGCAAGAAGGTAAGTCACTAAGCTTCTTCTTTCCACATGCGAAAGGTTTTCTCCGCTTTTTTGTCTTGAAATCAATCGCACCATGCAAGGAGGAAAGGAAGACTCCGAGCTTCCCTTGTTAAACTTAGCAAACTTTAATTTGTAGGACTCCCATGTACTTTTTAATTCAACGTAGCCTTCTCTAAGGGGGCCACTAAAACTTTCTGCATCAACAGGATGTCTGCTTCTTTCGAGAATTCTGTTCTTCACATGCTCTGAAACTAATCTAGAAAGCTCTTCCTTCGATACATAAACAAAACCGCGCTTTATTTGCCTGTTAACAAGCTTCCATGTTTTGCCCCACTTCTGCGGTGAAACCTTAAGGTACTCTGAAAAAGCTATTCTATAAAGTGAACTAGAAGGATCTTCGGGAGAATAGAACTTTATTTTTTGGTCCTTTAATATTAGTTCTAAGTCGGAGTAAGAGTCTCTTTTTAGTAGCTCATAAACCCTCTTTCCTTCGGCCGTAGCAAAGATGTTTCTCAAAAAATCGTCGTTTAATGCCGCTACGAAAGCTACTGCAATTGGAAAGGAAAGAACTTCTGCTTTAAAATCAATGAGATTTTCATTTTTAAATGATATTTTTTTGAAAACTATAGCTTCTTTTAGCCTTTCCACTCCTCTTTTTACAGCGCGAACGTAATCTTCGTCCGAGGAAAGGTCTTCAAAACTTACTGTACTGTATGACTCAAGAAAACTTTTTGCTTCTTCTAAGAAAGGATACTTTGCAAGTAAGAAGACATTAACTTCCATTTGCTTTTTGCTTACCTAAAAGAAAAGAAACAATATAAAGCTTTTATTAGCCTTAAAATGTTTAAGTATACTAATGTAGTAAAAGGGAGAAAGAGATGTCGAGTGAAGAATTTGAATCAAAGGTTGTACTAAAAGACAGTGAAATCCTTAGGGATGCTCTTAAGGTGGTGTCATCCATATCAGATGAAGCGCCAATAAAAGTAAGCAAAGACTCAGTAATTTTAAGAACATTAGACCTTTCAGAAGTTTCGATGATCGATATCGTAATACCTTCGCAATCTTTTGAGGAATACGAAGTAAAGAATGAAAATGCTTACGTGATTAAAGTGGAAGACGCTTTAAAATTATTGAAACACGCCACTAAGAATCCAATAGCTTTGACATTCCAACAAAACAAGCTACTAGCTGAAATTAGAAGTTCACCTCCTAGAAAATTCTCTTTATCAGTTTTTCAAAGCGAGAAGAAAGACTTACCTTTACCAAAAGTTTCATACAAGATTTCATTTAAAACTGAACTAGACATAATAAAAGAGGTTGTAGAAGTTGGAAAAGGAAGGTCAGACAGAATAGAGTTTGAAACAAAAAATGGAAAGGTAAAAATTTCTACGAAGTCTGAAGACATGGTTTATGAAGTTGAACTTTCTCCTGAAGATGGAACTTTAAAAGAACCAAACATAGAAGAGGAAGGCTCTGCAAAGTACGACATAGGAAGAATATACCAATTCATTTCTTCTTTTAAACCATTGTCAGATGTTTCTATAAATTTTGGAAAAGACCTTCCTCTGAAAATAACTGGAGAAATATGGGAAGGAATACCTCTAAACTACTTCTTAGCAGCCTTAGTTGAGGAATAAAAATACTATAGCCAACCGATTGTTACGTCGGAAACAATTAAAGATGCGTTTGCATTTTCTAGTACTTTAGTATTGTTGCTAGATAAGCTTGAAGTCATGGCGTGAAACTCTAAGTGCAGAGGATATCTGTAGCTTAGTGGAAATACCTTTGTTTCATTTTGCATCGTGTAAACTACTTCGTTTGGAAGAACTACGATTTTGTTCAGTCCAAGACCAGGAGTGGTCTTAAACTTAACGTTTCCAAAAGAGTCTACGAGTCTCACCTCAACGGAGGCATTTAGTTCTCTTATGACGCCACTCGAGTCCTCGTACCTACCGTTGTTAGCGGACAAGCTTAAAACATTAAAAGTAATCGTTCTATTGGGAGCAAATTCGTAGCTATCCTTCCAGCTAGAGTCTTTCGTCTTATTTACTTCACTGCTAGCGCTTAAGGATATTATCCTTTCAGCAGGGGTATAGTTATAGTTCACTTTAAAGATAGAAACTAACCCATCTGAAGACATAAATACAAATGAGAAATGGGGATCAGAAGGAATTAGATTTTGCTGTCCATCGAAAGCAGATAGAACCAAAAGCTTAGTTAGTACGAAGGTCCTATTGGGAAGTATAAGGTCAGGGTTACCATAGCTATCAGAAGAAATTAACCCTTGCTTTGCAAGCGATTGAGATAAGTCTCTGTCTCCAAATAAAGTTAGAGTTCTATTATGAGTTGGCTCTGTTGGTAAGCCATAACCGATTTCAGCCATCCATATCCACTTTACTTCGTCGCCCCAGTAACCAAACCTTTGCTTATTGTATGCCCAGAAGTAGTAAGCAAGAAACATGCTTGAAAATACAAGCACGTATGAAACATTGAACTTTTTCATTATGGGTATAGCAATTGTATCATTTGAAATAAAGGCCTTTCCAACTAAGGCAACTTGTGTAGTGTTAATAGTTGCGTTGTCGATTATAGTAGGTCTATCGCCAAGCGTAGTAATCCAATATCCATAGTCCCACCAGGCCATTATCACTGAACCGGGTGGAGTATTTTCTCTTAGCCATTCTAAAGCTTGGAACCAATCTGGAAACTCATATGCATATGGTAAGGAAGCACTAGATATCGTTACCGGACCACCAGCATGAGCATAACCAAGAACAATTGAAGGTGCAAGTAGAGAAGTAACAAGGATCGCAATTACTATAGGCGAGATCCACCATGGGCGCTCAATTGCTCTCTTTAACCTTTTTTCAAAACTTTTAAGAACTTCGCTACTCTGCGCTTTATTGATCAACAAGTAAGCACCGTATGCAGAAAACACAGAGCTAAATGGTGAAAATATTAGCTCGAGCCTAACCATCAGAGTTGAGAAGTACAAAGAAGCAAGACCAGAAGACAAAATAAATATGTTGTTAATGTTTGATAAATCACTGAAAGCAACAACTATTGAAAAAGCAAAAAGAAACAGTGCTAGCCCGTTATCATTAAAAACAGTATACCAACTAGAAACTTTATGTTCAGCTACAGATTCAACTATTGCTTCTTGAGACCTTATGAATGGGTTGATTATAGCTGCAATCTTACCATAGAGCGAGGAGAGGACGCCTAAATGCACCCCAACTAGAGCTAGCAAAATTACAGAGAAGAAGAAGCCTAAGGAAACAAGCAACTTTAGTCTTAGTGTTTGTAGTTTATCTAGCTCCTTCTTCAAAACGACAAAAACAAGAGAGAGAACTATTAGTGCCAAGTTTAAAGAAAGAATTTCTGACCTTTCCCTAGGAAACATGGCCGCTATCGAAAGATAGAGACCAAAAGTGGTTGAAGAAACTAACAACAGCTTATCTAAGTCTGTATTAGAAAATAAAGATATCATTACTGTTAGAAGAGCAATAAGACCAGTAGCAAAAAGATAACCAGTCCAGCTAATTGAAAGGTAGCCCAACGAAAGGCCAGCAAGAACAGAAAATAAAAAACTCCATTTTTTGTTCTCTTCCTTTACTCCTTTTATAAAGAAGTACAAAGAGAAGGCGATCAGGGGAATTCCAATAGTTTCATGCTTGAAAAAGCCTAGGTGGGTTCTATCTATTAAACTTCCACTAAAAGCTATAAGAATA
>JAAOZO010000013.1 GCA_011605715.1 Nitrososphaerota archaeon
AGGACGCCTTGAGATAAGAAAAGCAAGTGCATCAATCGCCTCAAGTAACTCATATTTTTTGGCGACATACTGTTTTCTAATGGTCTCTCTTCTTCTCAGCTTAAAGAACGGGCACTTTTCAGCAACATTTTCTTTTTCTTTGTTAATGTCAAGGCGAAAAGGACGCACTACAATACTATGACTTTTGAAGCAATAAACATACCACCACTCAGAAGTAACTGAGTGAACACAGTTTGCGCATACTCTTCTCCTTCTTGCTTCCTTTTCTGCCTTCTCGTACTGCTTTAACTTATTCTTAAGCTCTTCTGCACTTACTTCTTTATTACTGCTTTCCTCTTTACTCACACCTTATCACCATCTAACTATGCATACATTAGTAATATATAAGACTTTTTCCACAGCTGTGGAACACTATTTTTAGAAAGCGTGAGATTAAGAAAAAAGCGACTTAAAGAAAGCGCCATTGTCAGGCGCATACAGTATTCTAAAAGTCATTTTTCCTCTTTTTTCTCCTTTTTGTTTTTTGTTGTAAACTAGGATAGCGTAAAACTTGTTCTTCATTGCTTCACTTATCATGTTCTCAAGCTCTACTTTTGGAACGTAAGGCTTTCCGTCTTTGCTGTACTTACATTGAAATCCAAAAGCTATGCCGTCTCTCACGGCTAAAATGTCGAAAGCGCCTAAGCTACTACCTGCACGAACAGTGTAAAATCCTTTCTTCCTGAGCAAGTGGATTACACGATGCTCAAAGTTTGTACCTGCTACTTTGTTTTTGTTGGTCATCGTTCTTTAGGAAAACCAAAGAAGCTTTTAAGCAGTTCTTCAATTTCGTGCCTTTGAAAAACCAGAGTGAGTATGTAAAAGTTTATTATTTTTTGCTTTTCTCTATCTTTTTCTAAGTCGTAAAGTTCTAGTAAATCGCCTATCGCAAGGTCTATGTCGGAAATTACTTTCAGCGTTTGAAAGAACTTATGTGCAAATGGCTCTGCTTTGCTCATAGGCTCACCTCACAAACTCTATTTTGAAGCCTCTTTCAGTTATTGCATACAGCCTCTTATTGTATTTTTCGTATTCTTCTTCTGTCATAAGAATAATATGCTCTGGCTCTTCCTCTCTGGAGTGCATTAGTCTGCCAAACCTCTGGCTTTCCTGCATTCGTGAAGCATAAAGACCAGCAATCTCGATCACTCTTTCAATATCAGGTAGGCTAATTCCTTCGTCGCCTACTCGTGAGACCACACATGCTTGGCTTTCTTTGATTACGTCTAGTCTTTCATGAGTAGCACCATAAACAAAAGGTATGCCAAACATTTTGCTTATCTTTTCTCCTAGCTCGATCCAATCGCAGAAGATAATAGTTTTTTCTGGTATTCTTAACAGCTCTCCAAGTTTTTCTAGTTTTGCTCTTTCGCTCGGTAAAATGTACACTCTGAACGTTGGAACTTTAACTACTTTCATTTTTATTAGTTCTTCCCAAGCCATTCCTATCGGAAAACCTGTTAACGCAATAATGTAGTTTTCTCTTCCGTCCTCACGATAAGGACTTCCTGAAAAGCCTAGACGATATTTTGCTCTTATAGTTGCCAACCTAACAAAAGTATCTGCAGGTAGATGCTGACACTCGTCAAAAACTGCTAAAGTATACTCTTTGTTTTTTACTTTGTCGTAAGCGTGATAAGTTACTACGTCTATTTCGTATTTGTACCGTGAAATGTAGGTTTCAATGTTTCTTAGCCATTGTTCCTTAAGAGTAAGCGTTGGAACTACTACTAGCTTTCTGCCTTTTATTCGTCCTAGTGTGTAAAGTCCAAAGAAGCTCTTTCCTGAACCAAAAGGCCAAAAACAACCTATTGCACCTTTCTCCAGAAACTCTTTCCACGCTTGTTCTTGGTAGCTTCTGAGCTTTATTCCGTCAAATGGCCTTAGGTCTTCCTCTAAAACAGGTCTAGGAACAAAAGGAAGTGTTCCGTCTTCGATAAGCTTTGCAATAAGCTTAAACTCCATGCCTTTCTTGATTCTGAGCCTATCTTCACCTTCTCTGCTTTGAACATAGTTTCTATACTTCTGGAATGCTTCGTCTTGATGCTCTTTGCCTGTTAGAAGCATACCGTCGAATACTTTGAAAGGCTTTGGTTCTGGTAACCTTAGCTTAGTTTCTATTGTTTTAGGTATTTCTGCAAACCACTTTACGTATCTGTTCACCACGAAAATGTTGTAGCTTTTAGTTGTTCTCTCTAACCATCCTATTTGAAAGTTAATCCACTTTGGCACTACTACGTACCACTCGTTTTCTCTTTTTGGAATCAGAACATAAGGCTCTTCGAGGAACTCCTTTATGTCCTCTTTCCGCACATCTGTGAACATAAGCTTCTCAACTGTGTTCTCAAGCTCTGCTTTGAGTTGGTCTTGCAAAGCCTGTATTTGTTGCTTCATAGCCTCTAGCTTATCTAGTGTTTCTGAGACGCTTTTCTTTATGCTTTCGTAGTTTAGCTCACTTGACAACTTTTAATCGCCTCTCCTTCCTTTTTCTCATTTTTCGGTTCTCACCTTTGCTGGTTCAAAATACGGACATCCCCAAGCGTGATTCTCTGAATCAAGGAATAGCATTTGCCTCTTTAAGCAGTATCTATGCCTAGTACCCCAAGAAATACTATGGATACAAAACATACAGCCTACAAAAGTCATTTTCTTCTCCACCTCTCCTCAAGCTTACCTAAAACGTAGTCTAGAAGAACTAAGAAAACAGTCATGACCATAATCGCAGTACCTGCGTCAATAAGGCTTTGCAAGTCAAGTGGATAGACTAAAGAGCGATGAAGCGCATTAGCTAAAGGCACAACAAAGATTAAAGCAGTAATAACTATAAGCATGAGCGTGTAGACAAGAATAAGGATATACACATAGCACCTAAAGCTTACTATGGTTTCTTTCAAAGATCCTTTGTTACTTTCTGCCCACTTTCTTATTTTATCCTTTAAACTATCAAAAAGTTCTATGACCTTTCCTACAATTACCATTGAAACTCCAATTGCAAACAAAACAGGAAGAGCAAAAACTAAAAAAATAGCATAGGCAATTTCACTCAGAGATAGGTTAGTTTCGCTCATTTTCTAACCTCATAAAGCAAAAACTCAGCATACGATAGGCTTAACTGCAGTTCAAGTGGTGCTTCAGGCTCAACGTACACCTGATAGAAGTAGGCGGTCTTTGGACTGTAGAAGGTATGCAGTACTAAGCCATGTTTCCACCTTGCACCTAGTAGTTTTATGAGCTTTTCAGCTTCTTCTTTTTGTATTTTTAATAATGCAGAGAGTTCCTCAGCATTATTGGTTACGCTTACAAAGCCTAAAAAGTCAAAAACTTGCTGTGCTATTTCCTTTGAAATTTCTCCTTTAAACTTAAAGATCGTTTCTAAGCTCTTCATAACGTCAATTATTTTAGGTATCTCTTCATTAAGGCCTTTAACTACTTCTTCTTCATTGAGGTTCACTCTTCACCACCTCTTTTGCTTCTTCTGAGTGGCTTATGTAGTAACTTGCAAGGTAGGAGAGAATCCTATCAAAGCTTATCTTCTCCTCTCCAATCTCTTTAGCTATTTTCCTTCCTGCTCTTTTCAGCATTGCGTATGTGACTAACCGCAGTCGTAGAGAAGTCCACTCTTTTCCTTTTTGCTTCGCCATGTGCATACGTTAAGTA
>JAAOZO010000012.1 GCA_011605715.1 Nitrososphaerota archaeon
AAGAGGAAGGTTACAAGCGTCGAATACCAGCTTTCTACCGTGATTGCTAAAGATTTAGACGAAATAAAGTCAACGCTTTCTGACCTTAAAAACCAAGGAAAGACTCCTAGTCCGCCTTCAAAAGCAGGTAGACCTCTTGGAACTAATGTAGAAGTCGAAGGAGGTGAAGCCGTTAATCAATGAGCCTTCCTTCGCTAACACCTGAAGACGTCATAAGGAAGCTCAGAGAAAGAGCACCTAGCGATAGAATAGTTGACGTTGAGCGAAGAGTTACGCCTTCTACAATTTATGCAAATGAAAGGCTTTTTGGAGTACCTGTGTTCGCTTTTGGAGAAGGCTACAAAGGACAGTACTTGAGGCACAGCTACTACGACGCTACGCCTACAGAACGAGTGTGGCAGATAGAACTAGGGACGGTCTCGATTTATGGAGAGCGAAAAGGAAAAGTCTATCCTCTTTTTGCAAATGGCTTCCCCACATCATACGTTTTTTCTATATCGCCTAACGAATTTGAAGGCTTTTGGGCAGAGCAAATGAACACTCTTGACGTTATCGAAGTAAAAGAAAGCCAGATTATTAACCTAGACAGAGCAACTCAGCTTAAAGATAGCATTCTCATAATCGATAGGTTTGATTTACTCAAAGCGACAGCAAGTCGCTCATTGCCAGAAGGCATCGTTAAAGCGTTACAAACGCTTCTTAAAGAGCCATACCGAAGCTTACTGTCTCATGAAGACCTTACATACATAGAATACTTGCTTAGAATGAACGCAGGAATAACACTTCCTTCTGACATAATTGACGACCTTGTTGAGAAGAACAGAATTATCGAGAGTATGCAGAGAGCAGTATGGGAATACCAAAGACGAATTCACGATTACGAAACAAACATGAACATTTACAGAAGCGAGAACACAAAGTACTATCAGCTGGTAAGCGAGTACTCTCAAGAGTTTTCAAGAATTAGCGTTGAGCTAACAAACGCTCAAAAACAACTAATTAGGCTAAAAAATGATCTTGAAATCAGCATGAGAGAGGCACAGACTTTAGAAGATGCGAAGAAGATGCTCACAAATGCTCTTGCTATTGCAAACCAGCTTACAGACGAACTGAACAAGCTGAACATGACAGCAAGATCAACTGCCGAAACAGTACTTCAGACGTCGGAAACCTATAATGCAATAGTGTCTAAAATGAAAGAAGTAGAGTTCAGAGAAGCTACAAAAGACCTTGAGAAGAGAGAGAAGAAAGTAGGAGCTACTGAAGGAAAAGAAGAGAAAAAAGGTGTAAGTGCTTCTGTGAAGAAGAAAGGGGGAGAAGAAAGTGAGTGAGAGCAACTATAATGCTGTCATAATGAACTTACTTAATGAGCTTAGAGCTGTGCTTCGATATGGCTCTATCTCCAGCAATCCAATAGACGCAATGGAAAAAGCTCTGAACATTATTGACCGCATCACGATGGCGAAGTCAGAGTTCTTGCAGAACGTAGGTGGTATTGACGTTTCAGATAGGCGTTACTCACTTACGCTTGATATTTCAAAAGACGTTAACATGAAGTTAGCTCAGCTGAAGAACGTCATTATTCAAGGCAAATTTGCTTTGGCTTTAAACCACGAATTGCCAGAAGTAGAAACTAGTTTGCAAACGCTTCTCGATTCAGTTTCGCTAGTTGCTCGTGGTGCTTCTATTTCTACCTTAAGCACACTAGTTCCTTCAGCTCAGAAGGTTTCAGTTCCGATACCTTCCTCAATACAGCTCATTAATCCACAGGCGGCTCAAATCTACGCTTACTTGATGCGTGTTGGACGCACAGATGTGGAAACGATAATGCGAGAGCTAGGCCTAAGCCTCGAGGACGCAAACAAGGCAATAAACTACCTAGTGGCTAACAGCTACGTAGAAACCGAGCTTTCACCTGAGAGAAAGATCGTGGTGAAACTGAAGCAGACAGGTGGTAGCTATGGTTTATAGCATAACATACTATGCGACAGAGTTCTTAGTTAGAGCCGTTCTCTCTCTGTATTACGGAATAAAAGATTGGTTAGAAAGAGTTTCTCATGTTGAAGAAAAGGAAATGAAACCGCCTCTCATACCGCCTGGTTATGTAGGATGGGTTAGAAAACATGACGAAGCAGGAAACGAAGTTCTAGAGTGGTATGGCAACATAAATGCAAGAATACCTACGTCTCACATTGATATAGTAACCAACGCAATAAACTTAGCTGAAAAAAGTCCACCTACTCGCAGGTACATGACGTTCTCAGAGATGGCAAGTAAGAATTGGTTTAAAGAAGTGGAAGCTTTGAGCAAAATGATAAAAGGTGAGAAGAAAGGTGGTTGAAGTAATAGTTCAAGATAATCCTCTATGTCCTCATTGTGAAGCGTTAAGGAAGTCGCTATTGCCTGTTTTGAAGAGGCTTGACGTTGTTATTGACGAGCATGTTATAGGTGGACACAGCTTAAGCGCATTCGAGGAAGACTATGCCTCTGCAACTTACAAGCCAGAGTGGATAGAAGCCTTTGGAAGCAATGAAATGAAGAAAAAACTGAAAGAGCTTTCGCCAATACTGAACTACCTTGGTGGTGCAGTAAGCTTTCCTGTAATCAAAGTAAGGTGGTACGATGGCGTTGCGCCACGAGAAGTCGTGATAAAAGGCTTCCCCACAGATGTGGATTCACCAGACGTAAAGGCGTTCATTAAGAACTTTGCATCTTTTATTCAAATGGTAAAGAAGGTGGAAGAGGAGAGCCAATGAAGAAGTATAGCTTAATTGGAGAGCCTGATATTTGCAGAGGCGGAAGGCTAAAAAGCATAGCTTATTGTTGCAACAAAAACTGCATATTCTTCAAGATCGCTCTAAAGAAGCTTGGCTTAAGCTACAAGAACTACATAGAAGTGAAGAAAAAACACGATAAAATTGTAGGTTTGGAAAACAACAAGGTAGTTCACTTAGCTTTCAGTAGAAGCTTAGAAACAAGAGACGACATGAGAGACAAAGCTCTAAAGGTAGTTGGTTGGTCTCCAACTGATTATTACGAGTATAAAAAGAAAATACTTGAAGCTCTAATTCCTCTCGTGAAGCATCCAGAAGCACTTGACGAAAGAATAGTAAAAGCTTTCAACTTAGACCTATTTGATATGAACGAGAAGAAAAGCTACAAAGCAACAGCTCTTGGAAGCTTAGAAGCGAGAATTCTCTCAATAAAAAAAGTTGTTGAGCAAGACGATAACGTCCAGAACGAGCTTGGAGAAATGGATTATGTTGGAGTAAGAGTACCTAGAGAAATGCTTGAGGAAATAGACAAAATGATAAGCAAAGGCTTTCTAGGAAGCAGAAGCGATGCGATAAGACTTGGTCTTCAGACTGTAATAAGAGCCTTCAAAACTCTGACTTCAGAGAGAGAAAGCGAGAAAGAGAAATCTTTATAAACTCGCTTAAACCAATAAGAGAGCGAGAAAAAAAATGAGCAAAGAATTAGGTTCGGGAACAGGTGCTCTAACAGAATTCATCAGAAGGTGTGAAGCCGCAGGAGGAGTACCAATAATCAGAACAAAGTATGGAGGGAAACCACTAAAACCAGCAGGAAGAGTGATCGTCGCATGCTGGGGAGCAAAAGATCAAGTTCCAGGTGGATCAATATCCGACGTTCCACCTGACGTAATCGCAACTCTCCAGAAGGAAAGAGGAGCTTACAAGAAATTAGTTCCCTCCTTCTAAAAGCGCTAACAGTACCTAACAGAAAGACTTTTATTTTCTCTACTTTTTGCATTTTTTATGTCTCTTTTAATTTGCAGAGAAGACTTACCTAGGAATCCTAGTGCAAGTGCTAAAAACTATCCTTTTCCTTATTGCTGGGACGTTTATGAGTTAGCTTATCAAGCCACAAAGCAAGGAAAGGAAAGTAAGCTTTACGAGGAAGCAAGAAGAGTTTTCTGGGAATGCTATTGGAGACTTAAAGGTCGCTACAAGGAGAAAAAGCCGTTCTTCAGAGTTTACGAAACAAACAACTATGTAACTGAAGTTGTAGGCGGTAAGCAACTAGAAGACTACGTCTGTAGAAATGTGATCGTGGCAAGTATGGAAACAGAGGTAGTACCTGAGGAAGCGAAAGAGCAAAAGACAAAGCTCTACAAAGAGATTTTTGGTTAACACCAAAACTTTTTAAACCTGTTTTTCGAGTATGCATACATGGACGACGAAGAGAGAGCGGAAATGCTCTACATGGGCATTAGTAGTCTTCTAAGTATTTTACTTATCATAAGCATGTTTGGAGACCTCTTAGGGATCAATGTTTTTGAACTTGCAAGAATGGTTATCACGAAGCCTTGGATAATACCAAAAGACATTGTTGAAAAATACTATCCGATATGGTATGGAATGGAGTGGCTCTTGCTAATTGTAATGGTTGCAGACCAAGTTTACACTATGCGATATTTCTCTGAGAACAAGACCTATCCAAATATGACTTACGTTAGGTGGGTAAGCCTAATCATGTTCTTCCTTTCCTTCTGGCTTACCATACTCTTCCGCACAATGACGTTTGCCATTATTTCTTTCCTTAGCGTTTGCTCTTTCGTCTACACCTTCATGAAAAAGGAAGAAGAAGTGTGAGAAAAAGCTTTTTAACTTTAAAAATAGCGTGTATGCTGAAGAGCGAACATGGACATAATAAGTGGCTTAATTTCTTATTTTCCGTGGTATGTTCTCTTAGTGCTAGTTCCTGCCGTTATTCGCTCAGTAATAGAGGACGCTTTAAAGATACACTATTACGAAGAGTCTGTTTTTGATCCTTTCTCTTTTACAAGGCTTGAAAACTCGATTGACGCCACCTCTTTGTACAGAAGCATTGTCTTAACAGGCATGTACTTTCCTTTGTTTGAAGAAGTCTTCTTCCGCCTCATTCCTTTTTACTTCTTAGGTGCTTACGGCTTAGTAATTGGCAACGTAGTTTGGATTTTAATGCATCCTACGTGGCAGTTGGAAAAGGTTGATAGCGAAGGTTGGAAGAAGCTAGTTTTCTTCTTGACCACAACTGCTTATTATGCAACTGCAGGTGCATTTTACTCTCTAGCTTGGCTAAATGGAGACGGAATAATCGCCATACTTTACCACATGCTTCATAACACGACTATCATAATTGCTTCTGCTTTTCAGGAAGAGATGCCGAAGCTTACCTTTCCAACCTTGCTCAGCGGAAGCGGAAAGTTCGTTAAAGCCAAGAGTAACAGCACAGATGTGGAGACAGAAGAAACTGACTTTGAAGAAAGCGTGCCAGAAACGAGTTCTTCCTTCTTTGTGAAGTCAAAAAGCACTATCTTTTATGAAGAAAAAACGGACGAACTTTCAGACGAAAGAAAGTTTAAGTTTGTGAAGCGAAAGTGGTAGTAATTTATTTCTTATAACGTGGCCTTCTAAACATTTAAATATTTGCCAATCTTTCAATTCTTACTTAAGGTTCATCAGGCTGACTAAACTTGCCTTCTGAAACTCTATCCAAAAATCTTTCAGTTTCTACTGTGTTGCGGTTTGGCTAGGCACAAAGACCTTCATAGCCTCATTACCGCCTCAGGGGTCGTGAAAGTGTGCGACCCAGACTTAGAGAACAAGTCTCTAAGTCTCCTGACCCTACATAGAGCAAGTCTATGTAGGCATCCGCCTCGCTTAGCAAGGCTTCATCTACTTCTTAGACAATAATGAACGTTTATAAATTTACAGGCGAAAAGCTTTATAAATTCATGAGTGTGAGAGAAAGCGAGAAAGAGAAATGGCTGAAGAAGAAAGAAGAGGCTTTAGTGCAACAGTACAGCAAATGTCACTTGGCGAAGCGATCTTTGCGCTAATATTCATAGGCGTCGTAATCGTCTTAATGTATGCAGTAATGGCAGGAACAATAGCAAATGCAATAACTCTCGGTCTTATGCTACTGCTAGGAATAGGAATCGTCTTCCTTGGAAACCATCTTGAGAAATCTGGAGTTCTAACTAGACCTGCGCTAATGCTATACTACGTTGGT
>JAAOZO010000194.1 GCA_011605715.1 Nitrososphaerota archaeon
CCCAACGCCACAAACTAGTAACGCAATAGCAGCCATCCATATTTGATAGAGTGGCGGACCTTGCGAAGTTTGGCTTAAGCCCCCACTAAGTGCACTAACTATTCTCGTTATTGTTAATAAAGCAGATAGAAACGCTATTCCCAAAACTATTGAAATAACTGTTATTAAAGCCCTAGAAAAGCGCCTTCTGATGCTCTCAACAGCAAATGAGATTGCTTCTGACAGTGGAAACGTAATCTCTTGTTTCTCTCTGCTCATTTTCATCTCTTACATGGTACTAAGGATAAATTAAAATATTTCTCTTTGAAGGCTAGAAGCATGGACGTGGGTAGCTTCTTTACTATCTTAAACCCAACGCTTTTATTGCTTGGTTTGGCAACTTTAGTAACTATTATAGTTCTTATAACAATAGCAAGTAAAGAAAAAATAAAGAAAACAGAAAAGGAATAACTTTAGTTTCTACTTCTCAACGGTAATGGCGCCCACAGGGCAAGATGAAGCAGCAGCCTCTACGTCGCATTCTCCTTCTTCTGGTTGTTTTATTACTTTTGACTTTCCTTCTTCATCTAGTGCGAACACCGTTGGGCATAAACTTACACAAACGCCGCAGCCTATGCACGTCTCTCTATCTACTTTTACTTTAACCATGTTTCTTCACGCCAACAACAAAAATGAGTAATAAATAAAGTTTTTTACCTTTTTAAAGTAGCGTACTACTAAAATATTTAAAGCTAGGCACTTTTTGATAAGAAGTGAAGCTTTATGGAACAGAGCCTAGTTGACAAGTACATTTCTGTAATTATAAGTAGTAGACCAGACATTTCAAGAGATCAATTACTGAAAATGATAGAAGAAAAGAGCAAAAAGGTTAAAATTGGGAACAACTACAAAAAGCTTTATACGCTTTTTTTAGTAGCTCAGGAACTTGGAATAAAATTAGAACAGGCAAGTCTAGCAGAACAAGCAGTAAAAATTGGTAACATCCTACCTAACTTGAGAAGCGTAACTTTAATTGGCAGAGTTATCGGGATCTCTTCAAAAAGTATAACCAAGCACGATGAAGAGGAAGTTAGAGTCTCGAAAATGTACTTAGGAGATGAAACAGGACAGTGTATAGTAGTTCTTTGGAGAGAAAAGGCAGAGCTTCCTGAACTACTGTCGATAAAAGAAAACGATGTAGTACAAGTTCAAGGAGGTTATTCAAAAGAAGGAAGATTCGGAATGGTTGAAGTTCATGTAGGTAGTTTTGGAACTATTACAAAAGTTCAAGAAAGCTATAGTTTGCCCTCAAGTGATACATTTTTTACTTCAATTTCAGAGATCCCAGAAAAACAAACAATCATTAACACTAAGGGAATAATAAAAAGAGTCTCTCCACAAAAGGGGAAACTAAGAAGAATTACTGTTGCTGATGAAAAATCAGAAATTGCAGTATCATTATGGCAAAGTATGAGCAAGCTAGTTAGCGAGGAAGACGTGGGAAAATGGGTGTATCTTGTAGGAGCAAAAACTAGACTCGGTATAAATGGAAAACTTGAACTTTCGTTAGATGAAAACGGATGCTTAAGGTTGGGAGCACTTGAAGAAGGATATATTGCTGAACAAAAAATAAAAGATGCAAAAGAAGGAGCAACTATAAACTTGAGGTGCAAAATCTTAAAAGTTTTTGAAGAAAGTAGAAGAAACATTCCAGGCTTTGGCATAAGAAAGGTGAAGGAACTCATAGTCTATGATGATTCAGGAATAGCTACCGTAACAATTTGGGCAAATGAAAGTGAAACAATGCCTGAATTAGAAGAGGGAGAAGTCATAAGGCTTAGTGGAGCAAAAGTTAGAAGGGGGCAACCTGAGGTAATTCTTTATACTAACCTAAGTGGTATTTCAAAAGTTGAAGATAAGGCCCTAAAGGCGCTTTTGCCAGTACAACTAAAACCAGTAAAAATAAAAGACATAAAAGAAAACCAAAGGAACATAATTGTTGAAGGTTTGGTGATATCTACTGTAAAAAGACAAGAATTTACAGACGAGACAGGCAATACAATAGAAAAGGCAGAAGTTAATGTTGCAGACGACACAGGTTTAATAAGGGTTGTATCTTGGCGAGATGATTGCGAAAAAATAAAGGAACTTAAGATAAACACTCCAGTGAGGGTATTGTGGGTTGATGCAAAAAAGGATCAATTCACTGGAGAAACTTATGTGTTAGTTACTAAAAAAACTATAGTTGAGAGCATAGAGATGAAATAGGCATGAAAAAAGAAGAAATGTTTACTGTAAAAGTTGGAGCAAAAAAGGTTTGGTCTTACGTAACAGCAGTCGTGACCCATATGAACACAAGCGGGGATAAAGTAGTTATTAGGGCAAGAGGAAAAAACATATACAAGGCAGTAGAGGTAGTTAATGCAATAAAAAGGAGCTTCTACACTGACCTTGTAATAGATAAGGTGAACTTAGCTTCAGACAAAGTAACAACACCAAATGGAGAAATAAAGGTTTCAGTGATAGAAATAGTAGTAAAGTTGCCTAGGAGCAAAGAAGAGAAGGAAGAAAAAGCTACTTTACAGGGAACAGAAGGACGGCAGCAAGGCTCACAACAATAAACAAGAAAGATATCAGTAAGATAACCTCTGGGTTAAGCTTAGGCCCTCCAGTATCTTCATCTAAGAAGGTAACTAGACCAATTCCTGTTGGAGGTAGTCGTGAAGAATCTTTACTCTTTTTTGGCTTGTTCTTCTTGCTCATGGCTTTACTTAAAATCGCAAAAACTAGGAATATTTAAGATTTTCTGTTCATTTTGCCTGCTCTGTTAACTTAAGGTTTTTCTAGGCCAAGGATTACCTTTTCTTATGTTCATTGAAACAAACTTCAAGAGGCAGAGAACCAATCTTTCTTTAGTTCTTTTCGCTCTTTACTTAGTAACTAAGTTATAGAAAAG
>JAAOZO010000165.1 GCA_011605715.1 Nitrososphaerota archaeon
TGAGAGAAATTGAAGAACTGTTCGACTTTTCTTAGAATAAGGTGTTCTACATTAGCGGTAGGTTAAGAAAAGCTTCAGAAAACTTATAATGTAGCTTGTAGAAAACTTAGAGCTAAAATTAAAACAAAAGATCAAAAAGAAAAAAATGAAAAACATCTCTAAAGCTTTTGATGTTGATTTATTTTACCAGCTTGGAGTTAACTTTAACGTTGTATGGAGTAGTAGAACATCTAAGCTTGCAGAAGGGTCTTTTGAAGAACTTAAAGAAGACTTTCCATTCAAGAGCATAAAATTGATCTTTGTTTCGGACGGAGACTACAGAAACTTGATGGAAGACCTAATTTAAATAGGGGTAGGTGGTTTTCATGCGGAATGGGATCCAAGGTTTTCTCGAGAAGACATTGAAAAAAATAATGGAAAAGTATGGCGAGACAAGGATATTTTTCCTTCACCCAAACTATGAGGTTTTGTCTTATGGAAACACTTCTGAAGTAGAAGAAGCTAGATGGTTTGTTGCGTTATCTAGAGGTTATCCTTCAATATTCTTTGCGGGAACTCCGCCTAGCAACCCAAAAAATGTAGAAACTTTTCTCAAGGTATGGTTTTCCGAAAGATACATTTCCGAAAGATACAAGAGTAAATAACTCAAGCTTGTTTCAACTTGCATTTGAACGAGAAACTCTTTCGAGTTTCGATGAAGTTTAGACAAAACTTAAGTTAGCAGAACAAACTAAGCCTAAGGAAAGTAAGAATTTTCTTTTTATCCTTTCTGCCAAACTGTAGAAGATTTTCTAAATCCATACTCATAACCATAAGTATAAGCTCTATAACCTGAGTTCCATGTTCCAGTTTTTATTGTTATATTTCCAGCTGGAGAAGATTGGTAACTTACTCCAAGGCCTACAGAAATACCGCTCCTGCTAAAGCTAACACCTACACTAAAAACAAAACCATATGCTTTGTAAAGGTTGATTTGTCTTTGACTGTTTTGCTCAGTTATATAAGGATTACTTCCAGAAGAAAAACCACTCCAAGAGTTGATAAATCTTTTATCAGCAATGGGATCTTGATTCGTATCAACAGCATAAACATGTTCAACCCAATAAATCTCATCAACTAATACTGCTGTATGAAGATACTTAAAGTAAAACTGTTCTATGATGGTTTTTTGATCAGTATAAAAGTCAGAACTTAAAGGACTATCCACAGTAACGGTTGTCGTTCCTGCGTCACTCCAATCTGTTACGTACTTCCCTTGTGTTGTATCGTAAACCCGCTCTTTTACTTGCACATCAATTTTGGTACCAAATCCAAAGTCGAATTTTACCCAAATGTTATCCCATGTGGAGAATTCAACTACAGTTGTATACTGCCAAGATTCCTCGTTTGGAGGAGTATAGGACAAGAATTCAATCTTATTGTTTGGTATTAAAACTCCAAGTTTTTGTTCATTTTCTACTTTTCTTAAATTAACTTTAACAGAATGAGATCCTAGAGGAAAAAGCATAAATGAAGGATCTACCGAAAAGGCTAGGCTACTGAGCAAGCCTTCATCTTTCTTACTTACAATTACTAATAAATTAACTGAAGCAAAAATATCTCTTACACTCCCATTTATGTTAAGCTTTCCTTTGTAAATCCTGGGTATTCCTATTATCGAGCTAAAAATTCCTCTTTCATCGCTTGTTCCACTCGAGATTAGTTCTGGACCTTTCTCAGTTAAATGATAAATATATACTTTTGAGTAAGGAACTACAGTGTTGTTAAAGTAAACACCTACTGTAAGAATAACTTTTTGCGGATTGTCGATAAAATCTTCTACAATAAAAGGAATAGAAACTGAAAAAAGAGGAATAAGAAGAACTGCGGCTAAAATTCTCTTATCCATGCTTCACATTTTCACCTCATTTTACGATAAATAGTTATCACGAGTAGTTTATATACCTTTTTTAATTTTTAATTTTTAAAATATTTTTTCTGTTCTAGAGTTTAGAACAGCTGGTCTTCATTTATGCTAAACTTTAATTTAGAGAATGAAGATTAAAGAGCTCTTTTCTACTATAAAGTTCTAGATTATATAGGTCCTTCTTACAAAAAAGAAGATTCTAAAAGCACTTTTTCATAAACACTAATAATTTTGGGTAAAATTATTCGTATGTCATACTTTTTCGCCTCTTCATGAGCTTTAAGACTCATTAACTTTCGAACTTCCTCATTATTTAAAAGGTATAAGATAGCTTCGCTTAGCGCTTTACAATCGTATGGTTTAACTAATAATCCAACTCTATTAGTTACAATTTCTCTAAGTCCTCCAATGTTTGAAGCAATAACAGGTTTTCCTGATGCCATTGCTTCTAGTAAAACTAAAGATTGAGCTTCATAGATAGATGGTATAACAACAACATCCGCCATAGAATAGTATGAAGGAAGACAATTACTTTCTAATGAGCCAACAAAAAATACATTTGGGTTAATTCTCAACTTCAGAGACATAACCTTTAGTTCATTTTTTATCGGCCCATCTCCAACTATCACTAGTACTATGTTTCTATCTCTTTCAAGAACCTTTTTAAGAGCTAAGAGTAACACGTTCAAACCTTTTTCGTAACTTAATCTTCCGACATAAAGGATAATTTTCTTTCCATCCAAATGTAACTTTGATTTCAATTTTTTCCCATCTTCAACAAGCTTGAATCTTTCTAAATCAATTCCGTTTGGAATAACTTCAACGCTTTCTCTTGGAATATCATAAAAAGAAGTTAATTCCTTAGATAAGAAATTGCTTATACATATCACTTTTGAAGACTCTTTTAATATTGTTTCATATGACCTTTTATATTTCTGTGTTTTTCCAATCCAGTGAATCTCGCCTCCATGTACAGTTATGACATATGGTATGTTGTAGTAAAGCTTACAAGTAAGTGAACAAAGCCCAAGCGGCATAAGAGAGTGAACGTGTAAAAGGTTAACCTTCTCCTTTTTAATGAATGTATCCATCAGTACAAATAATTCCTTCATTGCAATTAGTGGCGAACTCATAGCTTCTAAAGAAGGTGAGAATACATATACTTGTATACCTGTTTGCTCGAGGTATGATGCAAGAGTTTTTACATGCTCTTTTATTCCAGAAATTCCAGATGAACTATGAATAAGTGCTACTCTCATGTTTATACATCAATTAATATCAATAGCTTTTTATCTATCATTGTTTTAATTACTTTTCGTAACTCCTCTTCTCTAAGGTTTTTTTCATGAGAAATAATCTGTACAAGCTCTTCAACAGTTCTTGTACCATCGCTTAGCTCTAATACTCTCTTCGTAAGCTGATTCAATTTTATTACTTTTCCAGAACTATCTATCAGAACAAAATCATCTTTCCAAAAAACATCCAGGTTCCTTATAACTGTACGTTTCATGCTAAATTTTCCTCGCTTTTACTATTGCATAACGTTCAGAAAACCTGAAGAGAAACGTTCCTAGTGGTAGTAGAATTAAGATAAATATTAGTAGTACTTTACAGTAATCAAAAAGTTCAGCTAGGCTATAGCCAAAAAGCAACGCATTTCTTATACCCTCCAAGGCGTAGTACACTGGAAACATTTTACCTATTAATCTGAGTTCGGGAGGTAATACGTTGATTGGATAGTAAACACCTCCTACTAAATTTGGTAGAGTCATGAATAGCCATAGCAATGGGTTTCGAGTGGCCGCCTGTGGTTCATATATGAAAAACCAAAAGGAAGTTGAGAGAATTAGCCCGAGGAAAAGGTTTGCGAGATAACAAAGAAGGAACAGAATGATGGCTCCGAGTAAGTTGGCATTTGAACTTAACTTTAACCCAAAAACGAAAATGCCTGAAAAGAAGTACACTAACAGAAGAGTAACTCTAAAGAAATAGTTTACAACTTCAGTTGAAACTACTGTCTCTAGTCTTGATCGCCCTGACAAGTAGTAAAACGACCAAGGAGTCATTCTAACACCATAGCTTGCCATCGTGCCTGAGTAAAGGTAGAGTAAGTTTCTGTACGGCAAGTAGATGGCATCTGTTAAGAACGGAGAAAAGGCCATACCAATAAGGAGAAAAGCGAAGTATTGTTCTACATTTGTAGTAGTAAACTTTGTATAGAAGAACCAAGATGCTAACCCAAAACTTATGCTAAGTATTTCATTTGGGATATAGACGACCCACCAAAGACTCCAATATTGAATTATAGTCTTAATGTTTACTTTTAACAATTCCATTATAGACTTAAATGTTGACAAAACTTTAGTGCTCATATCGTAAACCCTCTCCCACACTTCATTACCTGAGAGTTTATTTCAAAACCAAACTCAGTCTTTGCTTCAGCCTCTTTTCCTTTTATCAGAAGAAAATAAATGTCCTCGAGTGTTGGTTCTCTCACTTTTACATAAAGCAATTTTCCAAACTCTGAAAGTTTGTTAAGTAAGCTTGTCATTATTTCCCTACTGTTATCTACAACTACTTGAAACTTTGCAACACCATGTTCTGCGTCATAACTATAATTGTGAATAGATACAACTTTATCAAGATTGTTTACTTCTTTTATCATTTTATAAAAGTCGGAACTTAGGGCTATTTCTATGTCTATTCTCTCCTTCAAATTAAGTAGCTTAATTAGTTCATAAGGAGATCCAGAAGATAAAATTCTTCCTTGATCTAGGAACATTACATAGTCACATAAATATTGAGCCTCTTCCAATCTATGAGTTGCATAAAGAATGGTAGCACCGTACTTCTTATTTAGTTTTTCCTTAATAAAAGTTAATATATTCGCTCTAACTTCTGGAGAAATACCAGTAAGAGGTTCATCCATTAAGAATAGCTGAGTTTCCCTTATTAAACCAAATGCAAATGCGAACCTACTCAATATTCCTGTTGAGAGCTCATACAAAGGTCTATTCGAAAATGTTTCAAGCTCAAGGGTGGCTATTATTTCGTCTACTTTTTCTTTCTTTGACCTCGCAATCTCACAAAATCTAAGCAGATTCTCCCTTATACTTAGATTTTGATCTGAAAAAATACTTACAACTGATAAACCTGGCATATATATTAAGATTTGTGGAAGTTTATCATGATCTTTCACTATATCTAGACCAAACACAGTTGCATGGCCACTTGAAGGCATGGTTAAGCCAGAGAGTAACTTCAGAAGAGTAGTTTTACCAGATCCATTCGGTCCTAAGACACCGAATATTTGTCCCTTTTTAACACTAAACGTGAGATTATCTATTGCTCTAATAATTTTTTCTGAACGTCTTTTAGCAAGAGAAAGTAAAAAGAGATACAGTTTAAAAAGTGGAAAACGGTTGTCTTCATACCCAGAAAACCACATATACTGACCCTCAGTTTCGTAAATTTTGAATTCCTTGGTTAAATTTACTACTTCTACAGCATCCATATTTCTCACGCCTTACCATGCTTTTTGATATAGTCCTCAACAATTGCACAAAGTGGATCTGGCGCATACAAGCTACCAAAGTAAGCTGTTGATGCTCCACGACAACCTCCATCACATGCTACATTACATGACCTACAAGGTTCCCAGAGATCTATACGTCTGATTTTTCTAAGTTGCAGTAATAAATTTGAATAAAGCCATATTTCTTGAAGCGGTTTTTCTCTTATATTCCCACACACGAAGTTACTTGGGAAATATGAGCATGGCTTTACCGCTCCGTCGGAGGATATAGATATCGAAGTCCTACCCGCAGGACACCCAAAATCTTCTTCGGAACAAGAAGTTTCTTTAAGATGTATTATATCGTCATGTGTGACTTGTGGCTTGTATGAGTCTCTATCTTTCCCATAAAATTCATCAAATTGTTTTAATAGAACACCGTATCTAGAAGATGGAACATAAGTTACGTCAAATAGTGCTTTAGCTCTTCCAGCAGGAATTGCTCTGTTAAAAGAAAAGGACTCGCAACATAACTCTTTAGAGATGAGGTAAACATCTCTAATGTTTTCAGCATTGTTTTTTTGAATTGTCATTTTTATTCCAACATTGAATCCAACTATTTTTGCTAACTTTATAGCTTCTTGGACCTTCTTAAAAACCCCTCTCCCTCTTATGTTATCATGTACTTCCTCGTTACCATCCAGACTGAATTGAATGCTTCTTAGACCTACTTTCCAGAGTTCTTCTGCTAGTGATTCGGTAAGCATTGCGCCATTAGTAGCAAGAGTAACAGATAAGTTTTTGCTACAGAATTGTTTCACAACTTCAGTTATATCTTCTCTGAGCAAAGGTTCTCCGCCACCTATAGCTACAGAAAATACCCCAAGTCTTTCAAGTTCATCTGATAGTTTTTTTATCTCATCTAACGATAAGTCTCCTTTTCCACTATATGGATAAAAATAGCAATGCGGGCACTTTAGATTACATCTACTCGTAACTTCAAAATATACTTTTTCTGGAGAATAAAAATAATTTTTTAGAGGTTCTTGCAGTATTTCAGTTAAATTCATGTTAAGTTTTCGATACTTGCATACTTTTTTATAACTTTTATCGAAAGTAATAAACCCTGCTTCATAGCTTTGCTTAAGAAAGCTTAAAGTTCCCTTTAATATTCGGTTATAAGTTTCGCCATACTTATTAGTTAAGACCTCACATATTTCTCTTATACTATGTTCTCCGTTGCAAAGATTTAATACGTCACTTGCAGTTTCGTTTAACTGAAGTACTCTTCCATTCAATAAAAGAACAGAAGCTCTTACAAGTTTGTTGTAAAGTAACGTATACTCTTCTCTAATTATCTTAAATAATGAAATTGGCCTAAGCAACTCAATGTTTTCAATATCTTTCATTTACTCAGCTAAATTCTGCTTCATAGTACCCACCGGAACAATAACCCTCTTTACAATATACTTGAGGACAATACCTTTGTTTGCATTGCTCTGGCTCAATAATTTGAGGATCTTCCCATCTTTTCTTCATACTCTCCATGCTTCACATTCTCACCTCATTTTACGATAAATAGTTACCACAAGTAGTTTAT
>JAAOZO010000004.1 GCA_011605715.1 Nitrososphaerota archaeon
CATTAACATATGCTGGAATTATGAAACTATTGGCCATAAAATTTAATTCGGGTATAAAAAGGGCAAGAGAGGATACGTCAGTACTGTTTATAACTCTTGTTGTAAAGTAGTTGAAATTACTTGAAGGAAGAGACAGACTAAAGTTCGAAAGTGGGGTATAATCTACTTTTGAATACAGAGATATACTCGAGCTTACTATGTAAGGAAAAAGAACCAACTCTACCTTAGAGCCGTATAAAACTGGAACTTTTATTGTAATATTCTCATCATTTGAGTTTTGCATGTTTGTGAACGAGATTAAAAAAGGCACTAAAATTTCATTCGTAGAAAATGGCCCGAATATTGTAAGGTTATTTATTTTTACTGATTTAAAACTTAGGTAACTTCCACTTATATTTTTAACTATAAAGTTATTGGAAGTATTTAAAATGAAAAAGCCACTTATTGGTTTTTGCAAGGCAATGTTCACTGTTGTCACAGGTAGAGAATAAAAAGTAGTGTTTACTTCGCTAAGTACTTCGCTTGAGTTTATTATACTCGCACAAAAAGACAATGTATGCTCTTGAGCAAGCTCTGGCATTTTTTGAGTTATATTAATTACATTTTGAGGATATTCTGTATAAGAGGGTAAGCTTACATCGCTTATAAAAGATTTTCTTAACAACGTTTTATTTGTTATATCATACAAAGTAAGATTGATAGAATAGGTTCTTAGATCTTGCGAGAGTGGAAGGTCATTTATAAGCCAAACGCGCAGATAAACACTTGTCTCAGGGTTGAAAAGTACTCCATTATCTGTAATTTCGTAATCGCCTTTAAGGTTAAGAATTGGTACAAGAGGTTCCATATAAGAAGATATGAAAGTACTAAAAGAATTAAACTCATTAGTGTTGAGTAAAGAGATACCAGAAGAAAACTGAGTTTTTGAAAGTCTAATGCTACCTATAAGGAATTGAAGGTAAGTAAGAACTTTTCCTCTTCCAACATTGTTGTCAAGATATATTTCTGCAATTCCTTCACCTTTGTTTGAAAGTAGAAAGCTTTCCATAAAATTCAGCACACTTCCGCTAAAAATTTCCTTATTTAGAAATACAGGTCGATAATCTATAGAATAAGGATTACCAACTGAGGTTACGCGACTTGTCTTCGAAGGCTCTAGTGAATAAACAATTAATTCTTGGTTTTTTTCAAGTTGTAAGTTATTGTAGTCGTCTTCAGACCAAGCGATTAAGCTTGGATGATTGAAGAACATTAAGATGTACCCTATCTTGATTGACAAATCAGAAAATCTTGGGAAACTAAGTACTAGAAGTCTACCTGTTTTGTCACAATAGTTAATAACTTGTTCAAGACCCTTAAATCCAACTAAGTGAATAAAGTTAATAGAAGAACCAGAAACTTTTAAAGAGTTCTTATCAAAGCTTGATACATTTGTTATTGTTAATCCTCTTAAGTAAACAAATTTATTGTTTATAAAGAGACTTGATGAATTTACGTTTATTGTTCTAATACCAAACTGAACTAAACTGCTTCCTGCAAACTCATTGTTTAAACTAAAGTTCAGCAAAAGGTCATACAGTATACTGCTTCCAAAGCCTAAAGGCTGCCAAAGAATAGGATTTTGTATGTCAATACTAAAAGACTGAGAAGAAAGCCCTGGCGGAAGATCTATTTCTTTTATACCATGTAGCTTTTCTGATAAATTAACTTCAGGATAGATCTCATAGTTTAGCAACAGTTTCAGACTTTGCTTTTTGAAATTTTCCATAATAAGAGAAACCTTAAGTTTCGTATTTTGGCCTTCGCTTACGGGCGTTACCAGAATAGCCCTAGTTAAGACCCCTTTAGTTGTGAATATCGTAATATCGTCGATTATTGGCTCAGTTCCATCGTAGCTTGAAAGAATTCCGAATTCATCACCAACAGAAGTATCAAGAAATAAAACCAAAGTATTGTTTTCGTCTTGATGAACAAATTGAGTAACATCAAGACTAAATGGGAGAATTGAAGCTCGATGAAAAGCTAAAAAATAGCCATTTATCCAAATGTAACTATCTGCTATTATTTTCTTAAAAAATAGATGAACTTCTTCGTTTTTCGAAAGACTAAGAGAAAAGACGAAAGATTTTGCTAACCAAACACCAGTTTTCTCGTTAAGTATAGATCTGTCTTTCAGCGGTACAGATGTTTTGTTCCAGTCATAGAATTCAGAATAAGAAGGATAGCCTTCTTTAAGTCCTTCATCCATAGTAGCAATTTTAAAATTCCAAGTGCCAGAAATGTTAACGTTTTTAACGTATGAATAGCTTGGCTGAAGAAAATCGCCTAAGTTTTGTAAAATTAAATCTTGTGGAGGGAAAAGAACTTTTGGAGGCAATATTGCTGAGAAGAAGTAACTTATTGAAATTAGAATAAAGATAATCGTAAGAAGAAGTTCCTTTGTAGCAGACTCCATTTCGGTGTCTCGAAAAAAAGAGAAAAGAAATATTTAAGCTTTTATTTTTTCTTCCTAAGTATAAAGA
>JAAOZO010000082.1 GCA_011605715.1 Nitrososphaerota archaeon
TGGGTTTAAGTCTGGAGCTGTAGCTTCCACGGTAGCGCATGACAACCATAACTTGTTAGTAATCGGAACGAACGACGAAGACATGGCGTTTGCATGCAACGAACTAGAGAAAGTTGGAGGAGGCATGATTGCTGTAAAAGAGGGGAGAGTTCTTGCTATTGTAAAGTTGCCTATAGCTGGGCTTATTTCTGATGACCCAATTGAAAGGGTAAGCGAAGACGTTAAAAAACTACAAGAAGCATGGAAGCTCTTAGGTTGTAACATGATTCATCCTTTTATGACCATGTCGTTGCTTTCTTTGTCAGTTCTACCTGAGATAAGAGTTACAAACAAAGGATTAATAGATACTGTAAACTTCAGAAAAATTACTCTAGTTTTAGACTAAGCAACCTTTATTCTTTGCGGTTTCTGTTAGTATTTTTTCTACTTCTAGTGCGCCTCTTAGGATTTCTACTGAGGGCCTTTTTTCTAGTTCTATTTCTTTTGGCTGAATAAGTATCAAAGCTACTTTAATACCTTTCTTATTAAACATCTCGCACACAATTTTAAGAGGGATGTTGTGAGTAGAAGTATACTCTGAAGCAATATCTTCGTAGCTAAATAATGAAAACATTCCAGGTTTTAGGTCCATGTCTGCTACATCAACCACTATTACATGAGAAGGATTGGCCCTTAAAATTCTATAGAAATAACTTTCAGGAGACTGAAAACCTAAAAATACGTTGAACCCCTTCTTTTTTAATCTTTTTCCAAGGATTAAACCTATCGAGTCATCACTTAAAATTGGATTTCCAACTGCCAGTATTATAAGCTTGCAACAAGCTTGTAAAAACTTATCTAAGTCCATTTTAAACTTTTCGTATGAGTTAGACATCTCGCTACTAGTTTTATCCATCCTAAAAAACCTTTATATATTTTACTTGTATACTACTAGGTGGTGAAGACTATTGCTAGAAAGTAAAGAACTTGCACTACAGAACCCGTATGAAGAAGCTGTCAACCAACTTAAGGTAGCTGTCGATTTCTTAGGTTTAGAAGGATATATATTTGAAGTACTCAAACAACCTGAAAGAGTAATTCAAGTAGCAATAAAAGTTAAGTTGAACGATGGAAAAGTTGCAACCTTTTTAGGTTGGAGAAGTCAACACAACAGCGCTTTAGGTCCATACAAGGGAGGTGTTAGGTTCCATCCAAACGTAAGCGTAGAAGAAGTTATGGCATTATCTATGTGGATGACTTGGAAGAATGCATTAGCTGAATTGCCTTACGGTGGAGGAAAAGGTGGCGTTAAGGTTGATCCTTCAAAGCTTTCTCAAGAAGAATTAGAAAGGCTAAGTAGAAGTTACTTTAGGGCAATAAGCGAATTTGTTGGTGTTGATAAAGATATTCCAGCGCCAGATGTTTACACAGATGCTAAAACGATGGCTTGGTTTTTTGATGAGTACTCAAATAAATTAGGATATCCTGCCTTTGGAGTTGTTACTGGAAAGCCAAAGGTTCTTGGAGGCTTAGAAGCACGAACTGTAAGTACAGGGTTAGGCGTTGCAATAACTTCGAAAGAGGTGACTTCTGCGCTGCTGAATGGAATAGAAGGAAAAACAGTTGCAATTCAAGGTTATGGGAACGTTGGGTACTATGCTGCAAAGTTCTTAAGCGAGATGGGAGCAAGAGTTGTTGCGGTTAGCGATAGCCTTGGTGGAGTTTACAACGAGAAGGGACTAGACCCAGATAAAGTAGAGGAAACGAAAAAGGAAAAAGGAAGTGTAATAAGCTACAGCGAGGCAAAGAAGATCTCCAACGAAGAGCTCCTTGAACTAAAGGTTGACCTTCTATTACCTTGTGCTATAGAGGGAGTAATAAATAAAGATAACGCAAGAAGAATAAAAGCAAAGATCGTAGTTGAGGGAGCAAACGGTCCAGTTACTACAGAAGCAGACAAGATACTTTGGAAAAATGGAATAGTTGTTGTTCCGGATATACTTGCCAACTCTGGTGGTGTCATTATGAGCCATATCGAATGGGTAAACAACAGAATGGGAGGATGGATCAGTGAAGAAGAAGCTCAAGAAAGACTTAAACAAAAAATGATAAGCACTACAAGAAAGGTTGTTGAATTTTGGAAAAGCAGTAACGTTGACATGAGGATTGCTGCGTATAGCTTAGCTGTGAAAAGAGTAGTAGAGGCGATGAAGGCAAGGGGATGGATTTAAAGCTACAGAAAAAGTTTTTAAGCTATCTTAAAAATAGTTTTTCAGAATGCCATCAATCACGCTCGTAAAAGGCGATATCACAAAATTAAAAGTTGACGCAATAGTTAATGCGGCAAACTCTTATTTAAAGCATGGAGGTGGAGTTGCAGGAGCTATAGTACGAGCAGGAGGTTTGATAATTCAAGAAGAAAGTGACGATATAGTAAGTAAAAGGGGACCAATAAAGGTTGGTGAAGCTGTATTCACTTCAGCAGGAAAGCTAAATGCAAAATACGTTATTCATACGGTTGGACCTAGAAATGGAGAAGGCGATGAAGAAGAAAAACTAAGAAAAGCTACGCTGAACAGCTTATCCCTAGCAGAATCTTTAGGTGTGAGAAGCATAGCTTTTCCTGCAATTTCCACTGGGATATTTGGATACCCAAAAGAAAAATGTGCGCTAGCGATGCTAACTGCGGTAAAAGAGTACTTTGAAAGAGGTGGAAAAGTAGAAGAGGTAATATTTTGCTTATATGATGATGAAACTTACAATGTTTTTGCTTTCATCTATCAAAAAATTTTTAAAGATAAATCGAGAATACAAAGAGAGTGTTAACCTTCGTAACTGCATGTAAGTGCTACAATTTATACAGCTATATGTAGTGAAGAGTTAAATACTTACTATGAGTCATTTATTACGTGAGGTGCTATGTCAGTCAAAAGTGTTCGAGGAGACGTTATAATTCCTGGCATTTTTGATCCTGGAAA
>JAAOZO010000248.1 GCA_011605715.1 Nitrososphaerota archaeon
ATTAGCGAGATATTCATACCTCTTCGATACTCAGCCACCCATTTTGGAAATATATTTGGGAATAAAGTTAAAAAGATATTATTCCCAAGGACCCAAATTAAAATTGAACCTATAAAAATTGAGACTGCGGCATTAAGTGGAACTATTAAGCCACTTGCCCATGGCATTAAGTCTGTAGCGACACCAATTATCGCTCCAGGAACTATCGTATCGGTGATTGAAGTGAGATCAACCCAGGGTAACGGAACAAATGCGATATTTGCTAATATTGGCAGCAATATCACAAAAATTCCGTAAAGAGCACCAGGGTATAAAAAGGTAACAAACAATCTTGTTTGTTCAAAATCTCGAGACGATAGAGTATCAACTACTCCAACATCTATCTTAGCAAAAGGAAATGGAAGTTTTTCAGTTTCTAAAAATAGGGGAGCAAACATCATGGTCAGCGAGAATTCTGCTAGTAAGTAACATGCAGAAAACGTTAAGTAAACTAAAATTGGAATGACCATGGACGGCTGAAACAAAGTTCTAATGTCAACTCTGGAAGGGGCAAGCCAAGATGGAACAAGAAGGGGCAAAGGAATATTGTTTATTTTGTAAGCCCAGCTGATTGGACTTTCTATAAAAAAAAGTCTAAAGATTATCCAATAGGCACCTATTCCAGTTGCACCTAATGAGGATATAATGTTAAGAGCTTCGTACATAACAAGAGTTTCTTGTCTAGATAATCTTTCGCCCAAAAGTCTTGAAAGCTCACTAAAAGTTATAACCATAAGTAAAGTAGCTGCAAAAGATAAAGTTCCACCAGCCACCATAGATAAATATATAGATGCTGGAACAAATAGCAATGAACTTGCAATTATGGCTGTAACAACCTTCCAACTTAATCCTCTCTTAAAAATAATTTCTTGCTCAGAATCAACAAGAGACATTCTTTATCACTCCAATAAAAAGATAAAAAAAGATAAAAACTTTTCGTTTTAGAGCCTTCCTATACAGCAGCTAACTTTGGAATCACGACTGTGAAGAGCTTATACAGCGGACCGATCCATACGAAGAAGCCACTACCTATCGCTAATCCAGCAGCAACAGGAATTACGATATTCTGGAACCTTGCTGGACCAACTGCTTTTACTAGCGCATATTTTACGACTAAAGCAATAAGGCAAGCCAACCACATGAATTCCATTAGCCAAAGAGAAGGTATTAGGGCAACTGGATTGATTATGAATCCTGGAAACACCATTCTAATATAGTACAATCCGAAGCCTAATAGTAGTCCGACTATGGCCCATAAGTATGCTTGACTAGCAGGAAGTGTGAGGGATTCACCAGACATGGGTCCCTTTGAAGTTAAATATGAAGTTGCATAGCTACCACTGCCAGGATTATTCTGAAAACCAAAGAATGTTGAGATCCATATGAAAGTTACAACTGCTATAAATGTTCCAATTACTGCTGTTAATACATACATGTAGAAAGCATCTTTTATATCTGTGTTCGTTCTTTTTGCTAAAGAGTAGTATTGTGTTGTAAAACCTGAACCCATAGGAGAGTGTCTAGGGATCCAGTTTCCGATACCTGCTACAACTTGTTCCGTCATTAGATTACCAGAATTGTACGTTGGAGCTGTAGAAGGCCATAACCCAAGAGCAGCTCCCGCCGGTTGTGTTAGATAAAATGAATAGAACCACAAGACTGGGTCGTGCCACCAAACTTCAGACATGACTCTTGCATCGGCTATCACCCAAAGAACATAAAGTAAGAGTATTATGAAGCTCATTATTATTGGAACTCCACTTATAGCCCAGAATATGAATAAGAAGATTGCTGAAAGCACCATACCCCAACCCATCAGCTTTAGAGAAATACCATCTTCCTTAATATCTTCTTTTATCATTGCATTGTATATCTTCTTTATTCTTCCTCTTGCTGCCCATAGTGCGTATATAGCAACACTCATTGATAGCCCACTAAGAGCCATATACTGGTAAGGCCATGGAGGTCTCACTCCGAAATACCAATCCGCGTATGTTTCAACACCAGGGGTATATGGTAAGAGGCCCAAACGCACACCTAGAGGTTGATAAATTAATCCAACGATTACCCAAGTAAGCACACCAGTCCAAAGTACATCAAAGGGCAATAGAAGAGCTAGCATTACTTGATGGGGTATTAGCACACCATTAACCATTGCTCCATTTCCAAATACACTTTGAATGAACATGAAATTCATGTGCTTTTCCCAAACCTCCGTGTACATACCAAAGGCAGGCAGTATGTCTCCAAGGCTTACAATTGCACTCACCACAAAACCTATAGCAAAAGTTCCCCAGAATAGCTTCATTTCATTAGTTTTGAAGTTAAAAAGTTTTACTTTACCATCTTGCTCTTCAAGAGAATTAATTAAGTAAGTAGAAGGAATCGCCATCGGGAATGTTAGACGTTCAACATCAGTCCATTGAGGCCCTATAAGGCCCCATATTAGGAATATTACGAAGACCATCCATGATGCAGAAAAAACTGTCCAGTATATGATTGGAACTAGCCAAGGACCCCAATTGACAGCCGCCCTACCAGTCCAAGCTTGAACGGCTTCTATGCCAGATGGAAACATAAAAGATGGAATAACTTTCTTGTAGAAGTCTGCGTAGGGAGGATTGTTAAAGGCGTAAATTAATGATCCCAAGGTATATTGAACCGCTGTGGCACCCAGCCTTTCTCTGCCATCTCCATTAACTATGAAAGCCTTCCCAGCCATAGCAAAGAGTGGTATGAAGAGAATTGCAAGCTCTTGCGGAGTTAGCCTAATGCGCTTTGGTAGGATTGCATTGAAAAGAGCTATGATTAGGAATGGGAAGAATATGGAGTCAGTTCCTATACCTACAACTTCTACTATTACGCTGTAGGGAATTCCTATGAGAATTACTAGCAAACTAAGGATTAGAACTCGTGTTGTTAGTCCTTTCTTTGTTGTTACTTCAGTAGACATATCTTTCACCTTGTTTATATTTGTAAATAAGAGAAGTATATAAATTTTTCTTAAAAAATACCACTAAGAGTGATAAGCAAAAGAAGAAAAATGCTTAAATATAAGCTTTTATAAATTACAGTATTTAAAATTAACTCGAAGCGTACAGAAATACTTATAAAGTATTATAGTGAGTAAAGTATAGTCATGTTCCTAGACTATAACAGTGTAGTGAAAATCCTTAGCAAGAAGATAAGAAGCTTTCACGTTATGCCCATTCTTGTCAGAGTTTTACCTATAAACGAAGACAGTGTTGATGAGGTTTTAATTAGAAAATACTCAGAGACCATGTTTTCAATGGACCCAAACTGGGAGATGATGGGGATTTTGAATGTTTGCTCAGAAGAAAAGATGAGTGAAGACATGAAAGCCAAGTTCAGACAACTAAAGGCAATGGAGTTTGATGTAAAACCTAGCTTAATTTTTGCAAACCCAAACTTTCAGCCAACAGAGGAATTAGCTTACCTCATGAGTAGACTGGAAATCAAGAGATCAGAAGAACTAGTTAATACTTTTAAGGAAAACAAAGAATTTGTTGGGAAGTTCAAGAGAATTAGACCAGCAAAATTTAAGGTTGCACTAGACTCCTTCCCTGAAGAGTACGCTGTTCAAAACCTAAGCATGGAAGTAAGAAAAGAAATCATTATCGATTATTTCTATAACCCAAGAAGGCTGAGGTTTTTCATAACTGCATCCTCAATGATTTCTTCTTTAAACTTAGGAAAAGCAATTAACGAACTGTTTGACTTAGTAATTTTATCAGGCCAACTAGTAAAAAATTTTTTGAGGGAAAGCCTTTAGTAGAAAGTTAACATGACAAAATCTTTCATTTTTTTACATCCCCCAGTGACTTTAAGGAGACTATCTGAAGAGATAAACCAAGCTAAGGGTAGAGTTTCAGAATACCCAATAGTGCCAATGGGATTGTTTTCGATGGCTTCTAGATTGGAAGAAGAAGGATTCGAAACAAGAATAGTTAACGTTAGTTTACTTAAACTACTTAATCCAGAGAAAAAGGTTGAAGAGCTGATTAAAGACCTAGATGCGGCAATTTTTGGAATAGACCTTCACTGGTTTACTCATAGTTACGGCGCTATCGAGCTTGCAAGGTTGCTAAAATCCATAAAAAATGATTCAAAAGTGATTGTTGGAGGATATACTTCTTCATTTTTTTATGAAGAAATAATGAAAAAGTTTACGTTCATAGACGGAATAGCTAT
>JAAOZO010000169.1 GCA_011605715.1 Nitrososphaerota archaeon
ACGACTGCGTCTAGAAGTACTCCTGTTGAAAGTTCAAACAAAGTTCCAAGTGGTGCAAGAGGTTCATGGATTCCTAAGAGTTGCCTAGAGAAGTAGTCATCATCACTTGCCTTTGCTACTCTTCCTGGTACAACCACTTTAACATCAGACAACTCTCCAAGCCTTGAATTTGGGTAAGAGGTTAGTGATATCACTTTTGCTCCTATTCTCTTTGCAACGCTAGCTGCGCTAACTGTAAAAGTTGTTTCTCCTGAGCCAGAAACAGCCAACAGAACATCTCCGCTCTTTAAGGATGGAGTTATTGTTTCTCCTATTACGAAGACATTAAATCCTAAGTGCATAAGTCTCATAGCAAAACTCTTCGCAACAAGGCCACTCCTTCCTGCTCCTACAACACCTATTATTTTCTTGTTTTTGTATGCTTCAATAAGTATTTTTACAAACTCCTCCAGCTGCTCTTCTTGAACACCGCTTTCAATGTTTTCATTTATTTTTCTTAGAAGATACTTTGCTATTTCTTTAGCATCCATGAACTACCTATGCTAAACACCTTTTTAAATTTATTTTTCTTCATTTCGCAGTAAAATCTTAGTTCTAAACTAAAGGATAGTAAAGTCTATGCAAAACTATGATTGCAATTGTTAGTAAGAAGAAAGCTAAAAATATGTAATCGTTGGTAGTAAGCTTTAGCTCCTTCCAATGACTTCTTTTTTCTTTAAACCCATAACCTCTTAACTCTAAGGCATCAGAAATTTCATATGTTCTTCTTATAACTTCAACAAACAATGGAATAAGTATAGGAAGAAAAGCTTTCGTTCTTTCGAGTAAGTTCCCTTTTTCTAAATTTAAGCCTCTAACTCTTTGGGCATCGTATACATCTTGGAATTCGTTTGCAATTACTGGAATGAATCGCATTGAAAGCGTGAATGCGAGAGAAAAATCTGAGGGAACACCCATTTGTTCAAGTGCTCTTCCAAGATCTTCAGGAGAAGTTGTGTAGAAGAACCACGAAGTTGCCGAGGTTATCAAGATAAAGCGAGCCGAAAAAATTATAGCTTGAATTAGACTTTGTGTAGTTAAGTACTGACTCACTGCAATTAGGAGTATGAAAAACGTTAATGCTTTAAGAGATCTAAGCCAAAGTTTCATAGACTTGCTCAGTGCTAGAATTATAATTTGAATTACCGTTAGAAATGCAATTTCAATTGGATCCAAAGTTATTATACCAATGATTGCAACTCCTACTGAGACAAACAACTTAACTCTAGGATCTAAGGCATGTATGGTTGTTTCCTTTCTTGAAAATTGGTACGCTTTTACGAAATTCATTGCCATGCTTACATTAACCCCTCCGTTAGTTCTTCCAAGATTTTTACTACTTTTTGAAAGTCCACATTGCTCTGAGAAATGACTCTTGATATTAGGCTCGACGTGAACGTATGAGCTAGAATACCTTTAGAAAAAATTTCCTCTTCTCTAAGCAAACTTACTACGTCACCACTCCATACAAGTTTTCCTTCGTTTATTACTGCTGCCTTATTCGCTATTCTTAGTCCAAAGTCAATATCATGTGTAGCAACTACTAGCGACTTATTTCTTGTTTCTAAGAATCCTCTTATGATGCTTATCATCAAGTTCCTGTATTGAAAGTCGAGACCTGCTGTAGGTTCGTCAACTATTAAAACTTCTGGATCCAATATTATGATACTTGCTATAGATAGTCTTCTTTTTTCGCCGCCGCTCAAATCAAACGGACTTTTATCAAGGTACTCAAACAACCCAAATTTTTTCGCCACTTCTTCAACCTTCTTTTTTATTTCTTCTTCTCTTAGTCCTCGATTCTTTAATCCAAATGAAAGCTCTTCTCTTACAGTTTCAGCAAAGAATTGTTTCTCAGGGTTTTGAAATATCATACTTACCTTTTTTGAAATTTCAAAGACACTTGCTTTGCTGGTGTCGGCGTCGTCGATCCTAATTTTTCCTTTCGTTGGCTTTAGTAACCCCATAATTAACTTCAGTAAAGTTGTCTTACCAGAGCCGTTTGGCCCCAAAAGTAGTACTGAATCACCAGGTAAAATAGAATAGCTTACGTCCTTCAACACAAAGTTGTTCTTCTTATCTTGTTCGTACGAGAAGCTAACGTCTTCTATTGAGATCTTAGCCATAGGGCTATTCACCTGTCGTTAATTATTTTTTCAAAAAGCATTTTGTAGTCGTCAACTTGATAGTCATAAAGCTTTTTTCCGTCATAAGTTTCTCCTAGAGTCCTTATTATTAAGAGTTGGAGCGGTATATTTATTGGGATTTTATTCCTTATACAAAAGTTCATAACGACATCAGGTTCATCATCAATTAAAATTTTTCCTTCATTCATAACTACAATTCTACTTAAAAATTTGAAGAATAAATCTATCTTTTGTTCTATTAAAATGATTGTCAAGTTTAGCTCCCTTTTTAACTCGTTCAAAAAGTAAGCGAATTTGATCGCTGATAATGTATCTAAATAAGAAGTTGGTTCATCAAGTATTAGAATTTTTGGTTTCATTGCCAGGACAGCTGCTATTGCTACTTTCTGCTGAAGGCCTCCAGATAGCTCAAAAGGTGCTTTATGTCTTTCTTTTTGAAGGTCTACAACACTTAAGCTCCATTCTACTCTTTCCTTTATTTCTTTTCTTTCAAGACCAAGATTTTCTGGTCCAAAGGCAATGTCATCTTCAACTGTAAGCGCAAACAACTGATTTTCAGGATTTTGAAGAACCAATCCAACGTTTTGAGCAATTTCATAGATCTTATTTCTTCTAGGATCAAAACTCATTATTGAGATTTCTCCGCTAAGATCACCGGGGTAGCTGTTTGGTATCAGTCCTGTAAGTATCCTTGCTAGCGTTGATTTACCACTGCCCGAAGGTCCAGTAATTAGAACAAACTCTCCTTCTTTTACATCAAAGTTTATAGTATCTAGTACGTTTTTCTCAGCATTTTTATACTTAAAACTTAGGTTCCTTATTCTTATTATCGTTTTTCTACTTTCTTCAGTACTCATTTTTTTCTTTTATTCTCTCGCGTGAGATCTTCTTGCTTGGTTTTATTTCTTACGTTAAATTTCTTTAAAGAAAGAATCCGCAAAGAGCAATGCAAAAAGAGTCCAAATTTTTAGGAAAGTTTACGCCTGTAGAAGAAGTACGGCAGAGGCTTTAATGCGTTAGCATAGCTTTAGGCTCATAGACGAGGAGCTATGAACCCCGACATCAGGTGATACTAAAACGAAAAGCCCTAGCTTATGCTAAAGCCTCCCTTTTAAGATAGCTAGCTCATCTTATTGTCTCTCTTATTTCATTTTCTAGCTCTTTGGCTTTTTCTTCTAGTTTTTCAAGTTGCTTCTGTAAACCAGACTGTCTCAACTTTAAGAATTCTTGTCTTTCTTTTAACTCTGTTAGGATTGCATCTTTCTCTCTCTTTATCATTATTTTTCCCAGGAATTGGTAAACTTCTTTTTGTTCCTCCGAAGTTAAGGCTTCAATTGCCCTTTCTAGCTCTTCAAGTTCGTTTTTTATCCTCTCTATCTGAATCCTAAAGCTTTCTATTTTTTCTTGCATGTCTTGTAGCCTTAGAAGCTTGTCTTGAGCTTGTTCTGGGGTACTCATTACGTTTTCCTCTCTATAGAAAAAGAGTTTATAAGTTTAATATTAAAACTATATTTTTTCCTATGCTACTTTGGAAATTCTGAAAGTTGCCCTTCCTGTTTTAGTAAAAGGTTCGTAGGCGCCTCCTGCAAACTTGTAGCCGCACTTTCTGCACTGCCAAATGCCCACACTAACTCTTTTCAAAACTCCTGTTTGGCACTTTGGGCAATAGTATTTTGCCCTCCTTCTAAGAATAACTTCTGCATACCTTCTCCTTAAAGTAAATCCATACTTAGCTCCCAGCATTCCCGATATTTTCTTGGTCATTTCCTTTCTGTCCTCCCAACATAAGACTACTTATTTCTTTCGCTTTCTTCCATCCAAGTTCCATCATTTCAATTACTTGCGCAGGTGAAATTAAGCCCTGTTCATTCTTCATAACTGCGCATATATTTCCAGTCTGCGTATAAGTAAAAGTTAGAAAAGTATCACAGGTTTGTTCTTCTTCTAAGTTTGGATCCACAAAATATTTATTATTTATTATTCCAAAGGTTACGGAAATTGGAAAATCGTTTAGTTTTAGATTTTCAACGTTTTCAGTTTCCGTAAGCTTTCCATTTTCGTCTACTTCATACTTTCTAATTTTTGTATTTTCTAGAGCTTTTGCAGCTGCAAGAACTGATGCATCTATTAAGTTTCCTCCATAATCCAGTACATATACGTCTACGTAAACTACGTAGCAAACCTTTCCAGGAACTATTACTAACGACTTTAGGTCGACCATGTTCGATTCTCTTATGCTTCTGTCAACATATCTTGCCAAAGCTATTGCTCTCTCATCAGGTGGTCCCGGCTCAAAAGTTTGCGAGGCTAGGGGAAGAAGTTCTGCGTTAACAACCAAAACTCCTTGGTCCGGAGTATCTCCAAAAGGTTGTCCTAGTTCAACCTTTACTCCAACGAGAACCATGGTTTCACCTAAGCTAAGTAGTGCTGATCCATCTGCTTTTTCAATTATCCCTGTTTGGTAGCTTATTTTTCTGTATTCGTCTAACTTCCTTTTATCTATCCTTACTCCATTAGATAGTAACTCAAGCATCTCTTTTTGAAGAATTTTTGATACAACAGGTTTTTCTCTTGTTATGGACAACTACTTTTTCACCTCTTCTCTCTTAATGTACTTTGTCTTTAACGCATTTACTTGCAGTTGGTAAACTTTCATCGCGCTATTTATTGCTTTTGAAAGTGCTTGCTTAAATTCTTCTTGAGTCATTAATCCATCCATTTGTAGCAATGATATCTTATTTAATGTAGGAATATATGCAACAGGCATATCTGCCTCTCCTTCTTTATCTTCAATATCATTTAGATCGCAAACAATTTTTCCGTCTGCTTTTCCTACAGCGCAACCTGCAGTTATTCCTCTCATTGGAATCCCAGCATCTGCAAGGGCTAATGCTGCTGCAGTAACTCCTGCTACTCTAGTTCCGGCATCTGCCTGTAGTACTTCAACAAATATGTCTATTACTGTTCTTGGAAATAACTCTGTCAACACTACAGATTCTAGAGCATTTCTAATCACCATTGAAAGCTCAATTTCTCTTCTGGTTGGTGCTGGTGATTTTCTTTCTTCAGTTGAAAAGGGGGCCATTCTGTACCTCACTCTTAGTATTGCTCTATCTGGAAGCTCTGTGTGCTTTGGGTGAACTTCACTAGGCCCAAAAACTGCGGCTAAGATTTTATTTTTTCCCTGTTCGTACAAAACCGAACCGTTCGCGTGCGTTAAGTAACCTAAAGTTATCTTTATTGGTCTAAGGTCGTCTACTCCTCTTCCATCTGTTCTTATACCTTGTTCATTGATCAGTTGCCTTTTCGTGCTCATTTTCTCCATCCTCCTTTAAAATTTCCGTAACCCTATCTGCTAAATCGGGTAAGTGCGCCTCTCTTTCGATTAACCTAATCGCCTTAATAACTTTGTCCTTTGCTCTGATACTTTGCGTTTCGATCAATATTATTCCATTCTGCCCAACTGTAATTTTTGTGTCTGTGAGTTGCTCTATCTTTTGCAACATACTTCCCTTTTTACCGATAAGCTTAGCAATTTTTGATGGATTTACAGATGTTATAAAACCTTTCTCTATAATTCCTAGTCCTTCTCCTCTAATTGTTATTACCGGATCCTGTGTTCTATCGAAGAGTGTTATCCTTGCCTTTAAGACTGTTCCTATGCCCATTTTCTTCAAGGTATTGTCCTTCGTGGGGTCAAATCTTCTACCAAAAACATCTACAGCTGGGAGTACTGCAACATAAGGAGAAAAAATGTTGACTTTCCACATGTTGTAGTACACTTCGCTAACTATACCTATTACTAAGTCGTGAATCTTTGGTACATAGAAACTTTTTAGAGCTATAACTCTCACAGTATTTCCTTTAGTCTGAGGTATTCCTACCTTTGTTGCAATTATTGAGTTATCCAACTTTATTGTATTTTCTCCCGCTCTATAATAACCCGAAGTTAATATTTCTCCGGGTACAACAATTGGTTTTTCACTCATATGCTTTTATTTCTCCTCCAATCTTCCATTCCTTACTTTAAAGGAAGGTTCTTTTTATTCTTTTGCTACCTAAAATTTAGACATTTCATTTATAATATAAAATATACTTCGAACAGTGTGAGTAACTTTTTTACTTGAAGCGCTAAACTTTATTATTTTATTTGTGTTTTATAACTTCCCTCAGAGTAACTTACTCCATGACTAAAACAGAGTCTTACTGTGATGGTTGATGAAAGTTGTTAGGAATCTTGAGAATCAAATCTATACTTTGGTCCTAGCAATAGAAGCAAAGAAAATTAGTTTAACCAAGAAGACTTTTACTTTATTCAAAAGGAAAAACTTAGCTTTCAATGCGAAAGATATTAAAGCGTCGTTCTTAAGTTGGCATGAATTCTTCCCAAGTTTTGTCTTTTGTAATAAAAAGCAGGTCTATTCCATTTCCAGATGAAGAGTCTCTTTCTAAAGCTGCCTTAATGGCTTTCTTGATTATTTCTCTAGACTCATCAATACTCAAGTCTTCTCTATAGGCTGACTCTAGCACTCCAGTTACAAGCTCAGCACTTGAACCAACTGCTATGTAAACATCTTCAATTATAGAACCCAAAGCATCCAGTACGAGTATCTCTCTTTTTCCATTGGAGAACCCTCCTATTATGCTTTGCGTTAAAAGTGGTGCTAACCTACTTGAGAAAAGGAAAACCGAAATTAATTTTGCTAAAGCTCTTGCATTCATCTCTCTATGTGTTTCTAATTTGAACATGTTCGCATGGTATTTTGCTTCTCTCACTATCGTTTGAATGTCAGAAAACAAGCCTGCAGATGCTATTCCTATTTTGTCTGTTATTCTGAAGACTTTTCTTGCATTTTTACTCATAACGAAAGTTCCATAAGATGCTCTTCTATCAGCAGCTAGAATGACTCCATCCTTATAGACAAGTCCAACAGCTGTAGCACCAGGAAAACTTATTTCGGACATTATTGGGTTTTAAGTTAAGTAGAACAGGTAAATAAATGTTTTCTCTTTTCTTAAGGTTTAGAAACTCTAAGCTCTACAGCTATAGTAAGCAGTTTCAAAGCAGATAGACTTAAACAGAATGAAACTGTTTAAAAACATTGATGCTTAGGTAGAACTAAAACAATAAGTTAAAGCATCGCAAAAACCTTTAGGTCGTAGCTTTCTACAAGTTTTTCATAAATTCATCGAAGAGCTTCAAACTTAGAGTGCGTTTACCCCTGACAGTGGATAAGGACGATGAATCTCAAGAGTTATGTAAGTCAAAAAGACTACGTAGCTCGAACCCTTTTAGCTATGGCTTTACGTAAAAAATTATAGGGTTAGAACCAGAAAAACCAAACTCAAAACTTTTGAAGTGCTTTGCTACAAAAATTTCTGTTTCTAGGTGAGAGGA
>JAAOZO010000135.1 GCA_011605715.1 Nitrososphaerota archaeon
CACAACCTCACGAGAAAAATTTAAATCTGAGTGCGTCGTTAAGTAACGATAAAGGGCCCGTAGCTTAGCCAGGTAGAGCGGCAGGCTCATAACCTGTTGGTCGAGCGTTCAAAAGGGTTACGTCCTGAAAGTCGCTCCGGGCCCATCTGACTTTTTCTAAAGCTTTCTCCTAGGTAAAAAATAAAAAGAGCTAAATTTTAAGAGAGGGTAAAATTGGAGCAGCAGAACTACAACCCTAAAGAAGTTGAAGCTTATGTAAGAAGTTTCTGGGAAAATAACAAAATAAGAGAAAAAATAGAACAAACTAGAAAAGTCCAAAACAAGGGCAAGCTAGGTTATGTTGAAGGTCCTCCTACTTTAAACGGCCGATGTCATGCAGGGCACAGCAGAGGACGTGCTTTAAAAGATATATGGTATAGATTTAACACAATGAGAGGTTATTATGTGTTGTTTAGAGCTGGGTGGGACACTCAAGGACTCCCAGTTGAGCTTGAAGTAGAAAGAGAACTTAATTTAAAAAACAAAAAAGCAATAGAGACCGAGTTTGGGCTAGAACGTTTCATAGAAGAAGTGAAAAAGAATATCGAGAAATATCATCAATACTGGCTATCAGTAGATAAGAAGTTCGGACTTTTCCTTGACTATGAAAAGGAGTACATGACTTATCGCGATGATTACATAGAAAGGGAATGGAAATACCTTAAAGTTGCTTGGGAACGAGGTTTGTTAAGCGAAGGCTATAGAGTAGTTGCATATTGTCCAGGTTGTCAAACTGCTTTAAGTGATGCTGAAGTTGGGCTTGGTTATGAACTTCTTGAGGATCCCTCGATATACTTTAAGTTCAAGTTAAAAGGAAGCGAGAATACTTACTTATTAGTTTGGACTACCATGCCCTTTACAATAGTAACCGACATGCTTGTAGCTGTTAAACCCGATGCAGATTACGTACTAGTAGAAACAAATCAGGGAAACCTGATATTAGCAAATGAAAGAGTGCAAATTCTAGAACAACTTGGCCTAAATAACTATAAAGTGCTGAAAGAATTTAAGGGTAAAGACTTAATCGGAACAAAATATGAACATCCGTTGCTGGATCTTATAAGCGGGTTAAAGAAGATATATGAGAAGGAAAACATACATAGAATTGTTGGTGCTGATTTTGTAGATTTAACAACAGGTACCGGAATAGTTCATCTTTCTCCTGGGAATGGTGAAGAAGACTTTAACGTTGGAGTTCAAGAGGGACTATCTGTATTTTCTCCTTTTGATAGTGAAGTGAAATTTACTGAAGACGCTGGTTACTTCAGTGGAATGTTTGCGAGGGATGCAGATGATGTTGTGATAAAGCTTTTAGAAGAGAAAGGTTTGCTCGTAAAAAAAGAAAAAATAGAACACCTCTACCCTACATGTTGGAGGTCTCATCATAGGCTTATTTTTGTGGCTAGGAGAGAATACTACCTTTGGACTAACAAGATAGTGGATGATATCATCAAAGCTGCAGAGAAAGTAGAATATTTCTATGAAGAACCAAAAAACAGATTTATTTCAATACTGAAGGAAGGGAAACCTTGGTGCATATCTAGAGAACGATATTGGGGCACTCCTTTACCAATATTTGTTTGTGAAAAATGTGGGCACAAAAAACTAGTTAGTTCAAGGAAAGAAATAGTTGAGAGTGCTATTGAGCTACCTGATGGCCAAAACTTTGAGTTACACAGACCCTGGATTGATAAAATAAAACTAAAGTGTGAAAAATGTGGTGGTGTAATGCATAGAGAGCCCTTCGTACTTGATACCTGGCACAACAGCGGTGCTGCACCATTTGCAAGCTTCAGCGATGAAGAATTTTCAGAGTTTGTCCCAGTTGATTTCCTTACTGAAGGAATAGATCAAACTAGAGGTTGGGCAAATAGGCTTCTCATATTAAATGTAATACTTAAGGGGAAACCTGAGCCACCTTACAAAGCATTTCTGTTTCAAGGCCACGTTCTTGACGAGCAGGGTAGAAAGATGAGTAAGAGTTTAGGAAACGTTGTTGACAGTGAAGAGATGATCGATAAATATTCTGCGGATTTATATAGGTTTTACTTAGTTTGGAAAGCTAGTCCAATTGAAAGTATGAGCTTTAACGAAAAAGAAATAATGGAAAGACCATTCCAGGTTTTAAGTACATTTTTCAACTTATGCAAATTTTTCTTGCAAAATGCAAAGTATGATAACTACAGCTGGGATAATTTTGATATAACTAAGGTAAACCTTTCAGATTTGTCTTATGCTGATAAGTGGATCTTATCAAAAACTCAAAGACTGATAGCTAACGTTACAGATTATATTGAGAAGGCTAGGTACCATCACGCTCTAAGAGAACTAGAGAATTTCATAGTCAACATCTTAAGTAGGATGTATGTTCCATCAATTAGGCAAGAATTTTGGTTTGAAGAAGACGAAAGAAAGGTTATGACAAGGTATGCCATACTTTTCTATGTTTTGTTAACAGTTGCAAAACTTATGAACCCTGCTACTCCCTTTATAACCGAGTACGTTTACCAAAATGTCTTTAAGCAATTTTCTAGAAACCTCAGCTTGTCTATAAATCTTGAGGAATGGCCCAAGTCTGACGAAAAGTTTTTGTTTAAGGAAGAAAAAACGTTAGATGTCGTTTTTAAAGTCGTTCCTGTAATTTTACATGCGAGACAAAAAGCTGGAATTAAAAGAAGGTGGCCACTGCAAAAAGCTACGCTAGTGATAGAGGACAGTCAAGTACTAGAAGAAGCAAAGAAAGCTCGTAATCTTATCGAAATTCTCTCAAACGTAAAGGAAGTAGACTTCATTTCTGACAAGAGAGATCTAAACCTAAAACTGGAAGTTAGCCTAGATTTGCAAAAACTTGGGCCAAAATACAAGAAAAAATTAGGCGATATCCTTAGAGAGGTTAAAAATAATGAGAAACAAATAGCTTATAGCTTACTCGAATCTGGTAAAGCTACAATTTTTTCAGGCAGTGAGCAAATTCAACTAACTAATGAAGATGTAAAAATAACTTGCCTTCCGCCTGAGGGAACC
>JAAOZO010000102.1 GCA_011605715.1 Nitrososphaerota archaeon
GAGCCTTCTTTTATTAGAAAGCTTCCGAAAGAGAAAGTAAGAGAAATAACTTACGATATGCCTTTAAACTTCGGTTGGGCGCCTATGTCGTTATTTAAAAACAATGGGATTGCAAAAGTTAGTGTAAATTCCTTTAGTAGTCTCATTAGTAAAAATTAGAAAGCATCTTTTATCAAGAATCACAAAACTAAACACAATATAAGAATGAATAAGAAACTTTCAGTTAAGCTCTTTCATTTCTGTTACTTCGAAATGGTATGAGCCTGAACCTACTTCAAATACAACGTAGTTTTCTTCTTCACTTGCACTTAAAATGCCTTCTGTTTCTATGAACTTTGAGTCTCTCCAAATTATTTTTTCGCTCTCTTTTATTAGCACTTTGTTAAACTTTAGCTTTGGAACATAAACTTTGGCTTTGGTATTAACTGGAACTACTACGTTTAACTTAAAGCTATTGTAAGACTTAGACCACTCTGATGAGATTATACCGTTAACTGTTTTAGTGGAAGCTTGAGCATGAGTTAAATCTTCTGGAACAAAAGGTTTAACAGTAAAACTCTTAAACCCAGGCTCTTCTAATCTTATTCCAGCAAGAGCTTTGTAGAACCATGTGTCAACGGTTCCAAACATTATATGATCATGCGAATTCATCCCTTCTCCAGTTAAGTACTCCCATCTTTCCCATATGGTAGTAGCGCCTTCTCTTATCATGTAACCCCAGCTAGGGTAAGTCTTTTGAGAAGCTATAGCATAAGCTAAGTCCGCTCTTCCATACTTAGTTAACGTTTCTAGTAAGTACCTAGTTCCAATTATCCCAGTGTTAAGGTGTTTGTCGCATGCTACTTCTACGTCTCTTACTAAGTTCTCAAAAACAACGTTTACTTTTTCCTTTGGTACAAGGTCTAAGCTAAGTGGAAGAACGTTGCATGTTTGGCTTCCTGTTGAGTATCTATCTTCTTTTAGGAAATACTCGTTGAAAGCTTTCTTTATATTTTCAGCCAATCTTTCATAGTTTTCAGAATCTTCTAACTTTCCTAGAACTTTTGCAATTTTTGAGAGCGTAAGAGTATCTTTGTAGTAAATAAAAGTTGATATCAACTCACCTGGTGTTTCCATTGCCTTTACGTGCGCTGGTGGACACCAATCACCATACTTATTGAACTCAAGAATGTAGTTCTTTGCTTTTGAAGATAGAAAGTTGATCCAGTTCTTCATTCCTTCATAAGTTTCTTCTAGAATTCTTTTGTCCTCGTAGTATAAGTATAGTAGCCAAGGAATTTCCACAAATGCAGTACCCCATGCAGGGTCAGCAGGATAGAGTTTCCAGTAAGGAGGAACTACGTCTGGAACGCTTCCATCCGAAGCTTGTGCATCTCTTATGTCTGCGATCCATTTTTCATAAAAAGACGGCATCCAGAAGTTTAGGATTGCCTCTTCTGCTGAAAGTTGAGCATCGCCCATCCATCCCATTCTTTCGCTTCTCTGTGGGCAATCAGTAGGAACACTCATTAAGTTGTTTAGTTGAGTCCAAACTACATTCTTATGTATTTGATTAAGTAGTTGATTGGAACAAGAAAACCCTCCAACAGCTTCTACGTCACTATGGACGGCCTTTCCTTCTAAAGTATCTATGCTTGGAACACCTGGATAACCAGTTACTTCCACGTAACGAAAGCCATGATAAGTAAATCTAGGCTCATATTCTTCTAGGCCTTCCCCTTTTAGTATGTAAACATCAGTAGCTTTAGCCTTTCCTAGGTTCTTCGTTATTATTGTACCATCCTCATTAATTAGCTCAGCGTACCTTAGTTTAACTTCACATCCTCTTGGTCCACTAACTTTAAGTTTCACCCATCCTGCAAAGTTTTGTCCAAAGTCAAAAACATAAACTCCAGGCTTAGGGTTAAGGATTGCAACTGGTTGTAAAGTTTTTGTTACTCTTATTGGTGGAAAACTAGCTGAAGAAACCAATTTTCCTTTTGGAGGCTGGGCTAAGCTACAGTTTCTCCAAGATGAATCATCAAAGTTTGGGGAATTCCAGCCTTCTACTTCGAGTCTAGCATCATAAACTTCTCCATCATATATACCATCAGAAACAATTGGTCCATTTTCTGTTTTCCAGGTTTCGTCTGTAACTATGTTAGAAGAAGAATCATCTTCAAAAGTTAAACTCATTTGAAGAAGAAGCTTAGGAGTACCATCGTAACCATATTCTTTTATGTACCTTCCATTTCCTAGAATAACTCCAACAGCATTCTTTCCTAACTTCAGTAATGAAGTTACATCGTATGTAGCATAAAGAACTCTTTTATCATAGTCCGTCCATCCTGGGTCTAATACTCGATCATTCACCTTGGTTCCATTTATATAGAGTTCATAGTAGCCTAACCCACTTATGTAGACTCTTGCTTTAGCTACTTTCTTATCTAGTTCAAAACTTTTTCTAAGTAATTTACCACCCTGAATCCACTTTGCTTCCCAATCTTCTTGTCTTAAGCCCATTTCAAACCATGCTATATTACTCCACTCACTAACTTTTCCTTCTTTATCCCACCATCTTACTCTCCAATAGTATCGTTTTCCACTTTCTAAAGGAGGACCCTCGTAAACCATGTAAGTTTTACTAGAAAGTACTTTTCCAGTGTCTATTATGTTGCCTTCGCAAGACATAGCTTTTTCTAGGTTACTGCATAATATTAGCTGGTAAGCAGTTTGAAACTGATTTCTTTTTGAATGAAAAAGAGTCCAAGAAAGTCTTGGATTAAAAGTATCTATACCTAAAGGATTAATTGAATACTCGCAACGTAAGTCTGTTGGTTTTTCAGGATCTAATTTATAGTTCGTATCTTCCATGTTTTTCGCCTCTGTTACAACAACTCTATAAGATTATAAATTTTTCTTTGTAAAAGAATGCAATACTCACAAACTACAAACTAAATCGCGCAAACTTAACTTAATTGTTCACCTTTAACAGAACTTGATTCTTAACAATTCCGAGTTTTAACCTTTTTAGAATAATAAAATCTAGCAACAAATAAAATAAGTTTACTCTAGTATTTCATAAAGAACTCTTCCTTCAGAGTTAGAAGGTAGAGGAATTCCTAGTAAATAAGATATTGTTGGAGCAATATCAATTAGCCTAACTTGCTTCTTAAGTTCTTCGCCCTTCTTTATACCTGGACCTTTAATCATTAGCATAGAAGAGTTCGAAAACTCACCAACTTTATCGTTTGGAAGATAGTAGCCGTGTATACCTGTAACATTAGATTGACTTTCAACAAGCCATTCTTGATTTAAATGTCGATCCGTGGCCTTATAAGTTAACAAATCTTCTATTGGACCCCACCAAATTGTGTATGGAGATTTAAGGTAATAAACAACGTCACCAGTTCTTTCATCCCCTAAGCCTACGTTGACAGATTCCTCTTTGGTCATAACCATAGTAGCTATTCTATCTCCTGTGTCTGGATCTTTTAGGTTTTGGAGAACGTCAACAACTTGGCTTCTAGTGCTTTCGTATTCATCACTTTTAACTATTCCTTGAGGATCGCGACCTTTTAAATTAATCCATACTGCTAGCGGTTCAACCCATGGAAAAGCTCTAGTTTTACTCCAATCTACAAGGTAACCATTTGAGTTAGGCTTGTAATGAAGCAAACCTTCATCAACAAACAATTTTCTTATGTTTACTGTTTTCCAAGCTGGTAGAGCTGCATGATCAGAAACTACTATTACAAGAGTTTCTGGAGTTGTACAACAATCTAAAAGTTGGCCAACAAACTCATCTAATATCTTGTAAGCTTCAGCAAAATACTTCCAAGAATGTTCAGCTTTTTTCTCGTCATAGAATGGAAACTTTCTGTAGAGGTAGCCTAAGAATCTATGGTTAATTCCATCCATTAAATGGTAGTGAAGAAAGCTTAAACGCCAACCAACGCGTTGATTAAAGTAGTAAGCCATTCTAGCAAGCCTATGTGCCTCGATCCTTTGTCTTGATAAATATTCTACTTCTTCACCAGTTATATCGTATACTAGCTTTCTATCACTTGGCGTATA
>JAAOZO010000160.1 GCA_011605715.1 Nitrososphaerota archaeon
GTATGGACATAGCGGTCAGAAGGGGGTCACTCAACAGAAATAGCTTAAAGGGATAACTGGATTATGTTTTTAACAAAATTAAATTGAATGGCACCTCCTAAAGAAAGGCTTCTTTACGAGCTCCAGCAGGACGAAATAGGAAAATAGAATCGTCGCAACTATTGCTAAGAGATACAACGAAGGCATTACAAACCTAAAGCGTTCTCCAACTGGAGAGTAAAATATGAAAATACTGCTAGAAAGGAAATTCCCATAGTGCCCAGTAGTCAGCCGCTCGGCTTAGAACGATAGAGGGACATATACGTCCTTACTGAAAAGGTTACGGGCATCTTCTTAATCCCAAGACAACTTGACAGTTTTAGTTTACTTTAAGAAGTCTTCTTATCATAAACGAATTTAAGATTTTTCAAGTTACCTCTCATAAAAACACATTAGTTTAGCATATGCGATTACATGTCCCCTTATAGCCTTAAGCACTTCAGAGTAGTGAACACCAGGCTTTAACTCTAGGTTCTTATCTAACGCTAAAACAAGAAAGATATACCTATGCTTTGAACCCTCTGGAGGATAAGGACCACCATAACCAACATTGCCATAGTCGTTCAAGCCTTGAAATCCATACGGTGTTATTGAAGTTTTGGAGACGTTTTCGTCTATTGAGTTAACTTTTGTAGAAATGTTGTAAAGTATCCAGTGGTAAAAGATTCCAGAAGGAGCATCTGGGTCGTACATTACTATTACCAGAGACTTTGCTTCGCTCGGAATACCTGACCATTTGAGTGGAGGAGAAATATCGTAGCCTTCAACAGTATACTTCTTTGGAATTAGTTCGTTTTCCTTTAAAACTTGACTATATACTTTAAACTGATTTTTAACATTTGCTAGGATATCTTCTGGTCTTGGAGTAATTATAAAGTTTACTAAAACATAAGCGGCTAGTGAAACCAAAACTGCTAAAGAAATCAATATAATTAAGTAAACTCTTTTCATAGTTTTTTGAGAGGTCACTGCAGACTAATAAATTTTTCCTATAATTTTTCTCTGAAGAAATTAACGAGTTTAGTAGCAATGATTGAAAGGAAAGTTTTAGCAAAAATTGTTCTAGGTTCTCTCTTGAGATTTAACTAAGAGAAACAAGAGCAATTCGAAGATGAAATGCTTTTAATACTCAAATGGAAGACGTTAGGCTGAAGTACTTAACCTTAAAGAAATTACATTGTTTTTACTTTTTGAATAAGAATTTAAGTCTATGCACATCTAACTTTCCATTAAACGCAAGAGTGTACTCACTTAAGTTAACAGTTCAGCTATTCTAGAAAACATTTATATCCTGTAATTTTGTTACATAATACTAATGTCCAAAGCAGGAGTTACCTTAATAACTATAGCGTTTTTTCTGGTGCTCTTATACGTTCTGCCTACAAGTTCAATAGATGCAGCTCCGTCAACTTCTGTACTCACACAAGTATTTTATCCATCAGACGATGCTGAAGTTTATGAAGGTCAGCCTTACATATGTTATGGATCAATTCCAGTAATGCGTGTTTACTACTTGAACAGCGTACGCTTACGATCTTTTATCAAGTTTAATTTAAGTAGTATTCCTCCTGGTTCAGTTATAGGCTCTGCTACTCTTAACTTGTTCATGGAAAAAGCTCCTTCTAAAAGTAGGAAGTTAATGTGCCTTAAGGTTAACGAACCATGGAACGAATCCGCAATTGGATGGTTTAATTTGCCCAATGCAACCGTATACGAATCTATTGAAACTGGTATTGACAGTGGGGTTTGGCTTAGGTTTCAAGTAGGGCCTATGGTCCAAATGTTCGTCGATCATTTTTTTAAAAACTATGGATGGATGCTAGAAGATTCTTCTGAGGGTCCTAAGTCTATTGATGAGAAAAGCGAGTTTGATTTCCTTATTAGTTTATGCTCAAAAGAGTGTAGTGATTCAAGTAAGCATCCTTACCTTGAAGTTAACTACTATCCTCCGCACCTAGAATTGGAGCTTTCAAACGCTTCCATTTACGGCTGGACTAAACTTACAGTACATCGAAAAACATTCAATAACAAACCCATTGTCGTCGGAACTTTGAATGTAAAATTAAATTCAACTTCAGCTAGTGGAAAGTTTTCTTTAACTCGAGGAGGTACTCCAATAGATCAGTTAATTATACCTTATGGCTATGAATCCAAAGATTTTTGGTATTACGATAATGGTACTGGAACTTATGAGATTCATGCTTGGACAGAAGATTATATGTTCAAAGTTGCTTTGTCTTTTGGAGGTCGAACTATCTACGTTCCTGTAATGAACTATGGTGACGATACAAAGGAAATAAAGGTAAACCCGGTATTTGACAATATTCCTCCCATTACTAAAATAATGATGCATGATTCAACGTATTATAACGGTCAAGAAGTTTTTATCTCTAATTTAACTCGATTTGTTCTATGTGCTGATGATGACGTTAGTGGTGTTAAAGAAATTTTATACCGAATCGATGAAGGTTCCTGGAGTATTTATTCAAAAGAGTTTACATTGGCAACGTATTCCGATGGTCCTCATATCGTAAGCTACCATAGCCTCGATAATGCCGGAAACAGCGAAAAAGATAACGTTATGAAAGTATTTTTGGATAAAATACCTCCATTACTAAGCACTGCTTCACCTGTTGAAAAGCTGATCTCACGTTCAAAAGCAGTAAACTTTTCAGTTAAGGCTGAAGACCTTGGATCAGGTGTAAAAGAAGTTGAACTAATAGTTGATGGTTCTTCTCAAGGAGAAATGAACAAAAGTGGAGATGTCTACAGCAAAATCGTAGGTTTAAGCGAAGGAAATCACAGTTGGAATATTAAGGCCGTTGATAATGTTAACAATTGGGTATACGTAAATTATTCCTTTACGTTGATCGTTGACAACGTACCGCCGTTGATCTCAGAGTTATCAGTTTCTTCAAATCCTGTTTTCGGAGAACCTGTTTTAGTAACTTGTAAAGCTTCTGATGACATTTCAGGTGTAAAAGAAGTTTATCTCTACTACTCCTCCGATAAGGGCTTTTCATGGTCAAAGGTAGAGATGACTCTTAAGGAAAATGTGTACTCGAGTTTTATACCTCCACATTCGCTCCTTACAGAAGTTCAGTACTACATTGAAGCTATTGACAATGTAGGTAATGCATTCAAAACTCCAGTTGCAAAGTATACTGTTGGCATACCTATTTGGCTTTACGCTGTTGTTGTAGCTTTAGCTGGAATTATATTTATCGCGATATTGTTTAAGAAAAAGTCAATATCTAAAGTAGTATGATACACATTTTTAACGTGTTACAATAATAAAAAATGAATAAGATTAGCGCGTAGCGACGAGCCTGATGTTGGATTTTCTCAAAGGATAGTTAAACAAAGAATTTCAATCGAAGCAAGCGTAAATGGTTTTAACTTAGCGTTGGACATAGGTTATGCTATCTAAAAAAGGAAGTTTGGAGTGCAGTTTTACCTGCTACCTAAGAGATGCTAAGTCTGCTGCTTCTGTGAGCCAGTAAAATCTAAAAATTTAGAGCTTCTAAATTTAGTGAGGTATATGATAAGGTAAGCAAGGTAGACCAGGGTATGAGTAGAAGCTTGCATCACCATCATGAGAGCCTTCTCCATAAAAATTAACGCTTACAACCGCAAAGGCATTAAACTCAACTGCACTTAGACCAGGAATAACTGGAGCTGAAGCTTTTCCATCTGCTCTTACGCTAGCGCTTGGTCCATAGTTAGCCATAATTCGTGAACTGAATGAACATTGTATCCATGCAAGATCGTAAGTTTTTCCATAAGAAACGTCATGTCAACCCATGCTTCTATGCCATAATTAACATAAACCCATTCTGTAGCAGTTACAGAATAAATTAGCTCAGTACCTAAATGGCATTCTTCTGTTGTAAAGTCGTAGATGTGATAAAGAGTACCAGTAACGGTTGAACCATCATAAGAAGTAATTTTTATGTTTAGTTCATAGTAGTCAACTTCACCCTTAGTTTTATAGTAATGTGTTATTGAACAAACGATCTTTTACGAGCTCAGATTCATAAGTTATTTTACCAATGTATTTTGCTTCTTCATAACTACTGTTCATGACTACTGGTTTACTTTCGTTAGTCCAGTAAACGACAAAAAATAAGTTTGTTCCATTCTTGTTGAACAAGGCAACATATTCATTGCTCTTTACTTCAAAGCTTGCTACATGCTTCCAAAGTATGTTGATCTTAGCTTCTTCTGCAACTTTAGATACAACAGTTGTCGGAGGTTTTAAAAAATGAGAAGTATCCGTTTGAGTCTTGGAGTGGTTTTAGCGAATATGCAGGAAGGATATTGCGCTCGTCTCAGAAGCCATAGGTTTGGACTGTTTTCAGAGATCATACTTTCTTTGCCAATTCCGAGACTTACAGATGGGAAGGAAACCACTATTGGTATAACAATGGATACGCAACATTTGTTTATGTACCATGATCGAAAACATGTTATTGTATATGTGACTTAATTAGTATGCCTTTTTATGAACTTGAAATTTACTGTGTCTAAAAAGTAGCTAAAAATAGTTCTTCCAGTAAGTGTTTGAAGAAAGGAATAAATACAGAAACAGTGATTTAAAAGAGTATGAAAATAAAGATCCTTTACGATAATAGAGCTAGAAGCGGATTTAATTCAGCCTGGGGCTTCTCTTGCCTTATCGAAAGCGATGAAGAAAAAATTTTGTTTGATACGGGATGGGATGGGACTTTACTACTCTCTAACATGGAAAAGTTACAAGTTAATCCAAGAGAAATTAAGAAGATTGTTATTTCTCATGAGCATTGGGACCACATTGGTGGCCTTCCTTACGTCTTAAATAAGATTAACAATCCTGAAGTTGAAGTCTTTCTCTTAAAATCATTCTCAAGAAGACTAAAGAATGAAGTTTCGGCAAAAGCGAAGGTAGTTGAAGTTTCTGAAAAAAGAAAAATCTCAGAAGGTATCTTTACAACTGGAGAGCTTGGAGAGGTCATAAAGGAACAGTCTTTATTTATTGAGTCAAAGAATGGATTTGTCGTAATAACCGGGTGTGCTCATCCAGGTGTTGACAACATTTTAGACTTTGTTAAGAAATTTGGAAAAATATACTGGGTAATAGGCGGGTTTCATGACTTCAGCAACTTAAGCTACTTAAAAGATGTTCCAGTTCTTTCTCCTTGTCACTGTACAACATACTTAAATGAAATTAAAGCTATGTATCCTAAAAACTATAAAGAATGTAGCTGTGGCGACGAGTTTGAGTTTTAAAACTATTCGCCACCTTTTGAAGTAAAGAAGTAGCAAGAGCAAAAGTATTGCTACAAAGACACTTAGTGAACTACTCTGATCATTATCACATTAACTACTTTATAGGGTACCTTCTGTAAAATTATGGTTTTTGTCAAGATAGTATAGCTATCTGGGTAGAATGTCCAGCCTAGGTAGTAGAGATTCATCCATGTGAAGATACATGCTCAATATACCCAGCTCCTTTGCTATTGAAAGCCTATCAGTTGCGGCTCTAATCCTAAAAGGATCAAAGTTTAACTTAGAGCTCACGTATCCTTTGGCTTTTTCTTGGTCTCTGTCTGTCATTATTAGAGCTTTTCTTCCCTTAAACAATACGGCAACGGGTTTATTCTCCACAGGGAATTAGGAGTAAGCTCTTACTAGGATTAAAGAGTTTTGGAGTAGACTCATGATAAATATACACAAAAGATAGGTCGAATAACTATATACTGATGGAGGTTAGAATAAAACTCATACTCTATCTCCTAGCTAACATATCTAGTATATGATCAGGGATGAGGTGATGTATCCTGCACGCACATTCATACCTTCACTAAACTCCAAAGATTAATAACATCAAAGGCGAATCCACGATTGCATGGGCAACCCACGGAGCTACGATGTTGTTGTCTGTTTTGTAAAAGGCAACCCCTAAAAGTATCCCCCCAAAAAGTCCCATCAATCCGTAAGTCATACAATGAACAGCAGGCCAACCATCTATATATACAGGAATTCCATGCATTAACCCAAATAGAACGGATTGAATACCAATAGCTAAAATAAGGGTTCATCCACTTCTGTAACTTACCCTGAATAAAGCCTCGGAATAAAAGTTCTTCTGCTGGTGCGAGTTGCTCTGTTAACTTAAGCTTCATACCATCATCCCTCTATGCTTTGAACTATTTTAATTACTTCCTCTTGGTTAAACAAGCGAAATAAGTTAAGCCAAACTTATCTAGTCTGCAAACCTTCTTACTATAAAAAATAGTCATCGAATTTTTCAGTTCTATCCTTTAAGACTTGGACTTCTTTTTCTATTAGTTCGAAGAACCAATTTCCAAATTCATAAGTTCGACGAACAAGTTTCAAACTTCTACAAGCTTGAAGTTTATTTCGAAGATCATAGGAAAAGGTGATCCTTGACCTAGAAAAACCTTAAGTTAACAGAACAGGTGCGAGTAAGATAAAGGCATAGATTGTTTGGAGGATGTAGTTTAAAGGAAACGAGAAATTAAACCTAAAAAAGTTGCTCACAGTTCCGGATCTTCCAGCGATTTCTTCCATCAAGTCAGGGATTACGAGTTTCACAATAGCAAGCATCATGAAAAATCCGAAAAACGCTACTAAGACTCCAATTCCAACATTCCTCCAAAAATTTTCTTTCTTGACGCCAATGTAGCTTAAATCTCTGTTTCTGATAACTCCCTCATAGAAAACTATTATTGCTATTATAGGAAGAGCTGCTGGGATGGTGATATTTTTTCCAGTCTTGTTAAAAGTATTCATAAATATAAAGAAGAGTACATCTCCTATGATTAAAAATATTACTATCGTCGCCGCCGTACGCGCTCGTCCCTTCATCTATGTAATTTCTTTATGCACACTTACGCGCGCAATATAAATTTTTCTTCGACATAGTAGAATACCTGGCATTGCTCCAGCCATGTTAAGTAGATGTAGCGTCTATACTTAGAAACATGAATTGGTATACTATGACTGTTCGTACCAAGTTCTACTTCCTTAAGTAAATATACATCTGAAACCTATCTTAAAATGATGCTATGACTCCGTTCTCAATCATGTTTGAAAGTTTGCATTCAGCTACTGCAGGTCTAGGATGCAGACTCACTCATTTATGTTTATCGTCTTCAACTTGCTACTGCGCTACCCTAAAGGAGAACTCAAAATTATCACAAAGATTCATACTTAGACCTTCTATTAACAGCTGTACCTAAAACTAGCATTTTTACAATGTTTCGATCAAAAACTAAACTAAAAAGTTAGCACAGACTATTCTTATTGTGCTCCTTTAAATGTATTTTCTAAGCCTCTCAAACCAAGTTTAGTCTTCAATCTTTTCTTTAAAACTTTCTTTGCTTTTTGATTTACTAAGTTAAGCTAAACTTTCCAGTTTTCGCATTGGTACTTCTTAAAGATAAGTACTTCAGCAAATCCTATTACTGCAACTATAAACGACAAAAAGGAGTAAACAAAGTAAAACAAAAAGAATTCAATTACAGAAAAGCTATAGCTTAGTTTCCTAGAAGAAACATAGAAGATAACAAAAAAAATTAAAGTACTTATTGTCATTGCTATTGCCCCCTTTAGCAAGCTTATGGCTGTAGTTGGCTTAAACCAAGGGAGCATTGCAATAGTTAGAAAAGGTTGCTGTACATTTCCAATACTCAGTAGGATAGTTGTAAATATTCCATAAGCCATTGAGTTTGGAACTAACGGGTAGAAAATCAACGAGAAGAAAGAAGGGAACAAGAAAACAAGGAATGGGAAAAAAATTTCAAAGTTTTTAATTACTTCTAGCATTAATCTTTTGTTGTAAATGGCAACAATCTCAGCTCCACCTTTAGCCCACCTTAACCTTTGCTTAAGCCATTTTCTTAAGCTAGAGTGCGTATAGCAATAAACGAAGATGTTCTCGCTATACTTCAACTTATATCCATTCATGAAAAGTCTAATTGCAAGGTCTATGTCTTCCGTTATCATTTTGTTAAACCCATTTAGCTTAAGCAAAACTTCTTTTTTTATTGCAAATGCTGCGCCGTTTAACGTTATGAGTTTTCTAGTAGATTTAAATGAAAGCCAAGAAAAAATGTTCAAACTAGCATAATCGTAGTAAATTAATTTCGCGAGAAATGAATCACGAACAATAATTTTCTTTATGTCTAAGGCATCGTAGTCTTTCATTTCTTCAAATATCTTCCTTAAAAATTCTTTATCCTTTGGAAGCTCAACATCACCATCAAGAAAAAGTATAACTTCTCCACTGCACAACGTAATGGCCTCATTTACAGCGCTAACTTTTCCAACTCTTTCTTCATGTATAATGATTTTTATTCCGTTAACTTTTTTAAGCTCTTCTTTTGTTTTTTCTGTAGGTTCATCAACAACTACTACAACTTCTTTTTCTAGGTTCTGCTCCAAAAGTACTTGAATGTTCCTTAGTAATAAAGAAGATTCTTTGTAGATTGGAATAACAACACTAACATACACGTTTTCGGTTTTATGTTCGTTGATCATTAAATTCTTATCTTTCTGCAGTTGTTTGAAAGAACTTAAAGAACGCGAGTGTTGGCTGTTTTCCATTCTTTACGTAGCAAAGTAAAGCTTAACAAGTATAAAAGTTTTTAACGTTAGTGCAAATTTATTGCTTAAAGTAAATTTTAAGTTATAAAGTAAATCTATACTTTATACGAAAGTTTATTTTTAGTTTTTCCAAAGCTTTTCTACTTAATCTGCTGCTAAACTTCTTTTAGAGTTAAAGAAAGTTCAGCATGAGCTCAAAGTACCCTAAAATCCTGTTAATCTTTGCCTCTCTCAACGCCTGCTCTATTGCATTCAGCTCCTCGTTGCTTAAACTAACGTTAACGCTTTCTGCGATATCTTTCACCTGATCTTCTCTTTTCACTCCAGGTATTGGTACAACGTTACTGTGCCTCATAGTCCAACTTAGCACAACTTGAGTTATAGATTTTCCCTTACTTTTTGCTACATTCTGTAGAACGTTGTTCAATGCTTCAAGCTTCTTTAAACTTGACCTTGAGAACAGAGGGTTTATTTTTCTTACAATTTCTTTTGGCTTGTAACTTGGGTTTACTTTTCCTGTAAGTAAACCTTGGGCCAAAGGACTATAAGCTATTAAAGTTATTTTCTCTTTCTGAGTATATGGTATCATATCTGCTTCTACGCTTCTTGAAAGCATATTGTACAAAACTTGGTTGCTAGCGATATCGGTTTTTTCTAGATTTTTTCTTGCATCAGAAAGTCTTCTTAAGTTAAAGTTGCTTACTCCAATTGCTCTTATTACTCCAGAGTTCACTA
>JAAOZO010000059.1 GCA_011605715.1 Nitrososphaerota archaeon
GATAAAGCAGTAGAGATTGCAGCTCAGAAACGTTCTCCAAGACCAGCTATAGTGATAAACTACGGTGTACTTGAAGAATTCATAAGGAAGATTTCGAATGAGCTTGAAGCTTTAGGATTTAGCAAAGATAGCTCAAGAGTAGCTGCTGTAAGGTTGTTGGAAGAGGATACTTTTCTAGTAAGAAATTTAGATGAAGAAAAACTAAACAAAGTTTTAGCATATGTACAACAAGTAAAGCAAGAGGTAAAAGAAAGAACAGGCTTTTCATGTGAAGAAATAATTGTTATGTCAAGATATAAGTTGGTAGAAGATGTCGTAAAAAGAACGTCGACTCAAGTAAAAGTGGCAACAAAAGCCTTTACTGATAGCTTAGATAGACTTATGCTCGGAAATTTCCTTTTTGGCTTGGCATTATCCTCTTTAATTCTGTTTTCAATAATGTTTTTTTCGTTTTCAATAAACACAGGATTTCCCTTAAACTACATCATAAAAGCGATGGGAAATGAAGAACTTGCTTCGCTTATTGAGGAGTACAGCTTAGGAGGAATTCTTTCAAGCATATTTTCCATTATTTCCTCTAGCTTAGAAATCTTACTTCATGCACTAAGGGCTCCAAGCTGGGCTATTGACCTTACTATAAATGGAGTTGTTCAGGGAGTTGGTGCTGTTCTAACGTTCTTGCCTTTAGTATTCATTGTAAACTTGTTCATGGCAGTAGCAGAAGACAGTGGACTGATGTCAAGAGTAGCTGTCGTTTTCCATAGGCTAACTTCTGCCTTTAACCTTTCGGGTAAAGCTGTTTTTCCAATGATAATTAGCTTTGCTTGCAACGTTCCAGGTGTTCTTTCTTCGAGAATACTTGAGAATGAAAATGAGCGAGTAGCAGTTTCAACTGCGATTTCCTTTATACTTTGCCAAGCAAGACTTGTCGTGCTACTTTTCTTTGTTTCTGCTATGTTTTACTCACCTTTAGTTCAGTCTCTAGTAACAATCTCAATGTACTTCCTTTCTGTAATTTTGTTTTTGTTAAGCTACATGTTTGTGGTAAGATTTATCTTAAGAACAAAAGAAAAAGCTGAACTTTTTATAGAAATGCCCTCTTACCATATTCCAAGCTTAAAAGTCGTTTCATGGATCGCTTGGGAAAGAAGTAAGAGTTTCATAACAAAAGCAGGAACAGTCATTTTTCCAATGGCAATTATAATATGGGCATTATTGCATATTGGTCCAAGTGGCTACGTTGAGTCTCCAAATTTAAGTTTTGGAAAGACTATAGGAGAAGTTGTATCAAAGGTGTTCGTAGTAGAAGGGTTTTCTAGGTGGGAAATAGGGCTTGCCCTGTTAACTGGCTTTATAGCAAAGGAAGTAATTATTGAAACTTTAGCAATTTCATTTAGCACCTCAAACCCTTCTGAAGCTATAAGTATGCTTTCTCTTTCTCCAGCCTCAGCCTTGTCTTTGTTAACTTTCGTAATGTTGTACACGCCATGTGTTGCTACTGTTGCTGCAACGTATTCTGAAACAAAGAGCATAAAGATGACCTTGATTAGCTTACTTATGAGTTTGTCAGTAGCATATGTTGTTTCTTTGCTTACTTTTTATGCGTTCTCATTTATTTAAAAGTTTAAAGTCTAGTTCAAAAACAACCCATTTAGTTAAAAAGGATTATCCTTTAATAGCTTTACAGTCTCGAACCAAAAGATTATGCTTGCAATACCTCCGAACGTGATTGCTAAAATGTTATGGACGTCGTTAAAAGAAAAGCCATAAAGAAATAAGTACGTTAACAACATTGTAGAGAAGAAGATTGAGTAAAACAAAAATCGAGGAACTAAGTATCTTCCGATCCTAGTGAAAAACTTCAATGTACCTATTTTTATCTCATGCACAAGTATATACTCGCCATAATCGTTTTTCTTAACTAGTCCAAGTTCCTGAAGTTTGTTTAAGTGATGCATAGCAAGACTTGGACTTGAAAAACCCAAAGCACGTTGAACTTCTCTAGCTCCAAAAGAGGACTTCGGAGAACGTAGCAAGTACCAATACACTAACAGTGTCTTTCCTCTTAACTTGGATTCGATGCTTGCTAAGTCTAGGTCTGAATCAGACATTGCAAAAAACAAAAGAAAAAGAACTTAAAAAGCTTTTGTTTTGATTATTTTGTTAGCCGATTATGAACACAACTTGCACGTTTATAGAAACCTGTTGTTCTTCTGGCAATATTGGCGTAGTAGAAGAATAAGCTTCAATAGCTCTGTAGAAGATAGGTTGATAGCCTTCATTTACTTGAACACTTTTTACCCCAATTACTTTCAGGTTAAGTAGCTTTAGAGCAACTTCTGCTTTGTTCTTTGCATCATTAACAGCACTCTCCAGAGCTTGGTTTATAAGTTGTTTTTGGAGATTTTCTGAGAACAAAAACGAAACACCCCTAATTTCATTTGCTCCAGAGCTTACACTTGTGTCTATAATTTTCCCTATTATGTCAAATTTAGAAACAGTAACCGAAATCGTATTAGATACTCTGTATCCTACAAGCTTAGGAGATTCTTTGTCAGGATAAATATAAACTGGGTAAAGATAAAACCCCGAAGTTGAAATATTTTGCTTACTTACTCCAAGATCAATTATTGAACTAATTATTGCATTCATTTTTTCAGAGTTTTCCCTTAAGGTTTCGTTTGCAGTCGAGCCTTGAGTCTCAACGCCAATACTTACAGAAGCTAAGTCTGGTAATGCTTTAACAGTTCCTGTACCACTAACGGTGAGTAAGTTCTCTTGTTGTTGAGTCTGCGCGTAAATAGTCTTTGGTGAACTAATTACAATGTAGCTGATAATGCCCATCGTTACTACTGAGATTATTGCTACTGTAGCTAGAATGTACAATTCTTTCTTTTCGTCCATCCTTTATCACCACTTAACATAACGTTAGCTAGGTTAATTATACTATACTTTAGAACAGTCCTTCTTTAAGTGTTCTAAGTCGTAGAACAAGAGGGATTTACTTAATTGTTGTAAAGAAGTATGTTAAAGTTTTGAACTTTTTAAAAGTCCCACTTTCTCTTAACTGTTCTAAAAGTTAGAATTAAATACTGGGCTTACTTTACTTAAGAACAATCAAGAATAAAAGAGGGCAAAGCCAAGATGGAAAAGAGAATGTTGTTGTATCCGATTCTAGCAGTTCTATTAGGAATCTCAATTGTAGCTTTACCTAGACTTCTTATGAGTAGCAACAGTAAAGAGGTAGGAACTCCACTTACTACTTTTTCTAAGAATGTTACAGAAGCTCAAGAAACAAATAAATCAAGAATCACAACGACTTCGA
>JAAOZO010000144.1 GCA_011605715.1 Nitrososphaerota archaeon
AGGTAAAGCTAGTAGGTCTTCTTCTCCTTCAACAAAAACGATGCAACCATTGTCTTTCTCAACAGCAACCTTCAGTATGTTCCAAGCTTCAGCATTTATATGTCCTTGCGGGTTGAACAACTTAAAACAGTACTTTAGTTCGCTTTGAAGTTTTTTTCTTTCACTTTTAAAGTCAACTATAGCCGCTTTAAACTTAATATTGTGTACTAAAAAATTGTTCGTAACGAAATCACCTATACAAAAAGAAATATCTTTGTTTTTGTAGTTGCTCTTTATTCTTTTCGCTACTTCTTCAGGAGTTCCTCTTACGAGTGGCCCTATTGGTATAGAAAGCTTCTTCCTTTGTTCCTCTTTAATTTTGTAGAATAAATTCATCTTATTTTAATAGCATACATACCAGGCTTTTTTGCGTTTATGAGCTTTGCGACATAAGATTCTTCTGGTTTTATTATGTAAACAACCCCAGACCAATTCTCTGAAAATTCTGTTGACCCACAGTTTGGACAAACGCTTTCTGTTGTTATGAACTTACACTTAATGCACGCATGCTCTTTCATTTTTGCTCACTTGCTTTAGCTTCTGCTGCTAGCTTCTTTATGTCTTCTTGAATCCATTCTTCTTTTCCTAAGAATGGTTGCCTGCTCATAACTCCAATCTTATCTCCTCCAGCACCTCCAATGCTTACTGCAGTTATTCTAACTCTAACCCAATCTCCACTTGAAAGAACTCGTCTTGTCTTTCTACCAACTAAGATACCCTGGGACTTGTTAAAGTCAACAAAATCATCGACTATGGAACTAACGTGAAGAAGAGCCTCAAACGGGCCAATTCTTACGAAAGCACCATACTCTTCAACTTCTGTTACTTTTCCTAAAGTAACCTCTTGAACTTCTGGCATAAAAGATAGAACTGTAAACGTAACCTTATGGTAGGAACCGCCATCGCCGGGCATTACTTTACCTTTTGGGTTAAATGAAAAGTCTAAAACAGAGAGAACAAATCCAAGGTCTTCAAAGACCATTCCCTCGTACTTTTCCTCAAGTAAGCTCCTTATGGCATCTTTAACAGACCTACCATAAAGTTCTGGAGGAACTCTTAAAGTATCTTCTAGTTTTATTATCTTAAACAACTTCCCCTACAACTCTACAAAACCATCTATTCTTATTCTTTTCCCTTTAGTAGGAAAGGCAACTGCTACCCCACTTTTTATTAGTTTTTCCCTTAAGCTTTTGTCTGAAGTAGCGACGATCGCTTTACTTTTCTTTGCGACTATTAGAAGGTCTTCGTCAACGTTTTCGCTTTCAGATTTTAAAATTTTGGCTTTTTTTACAATCTCTAGGGCTTTTTTTGCGCTGGAAGCTAACGAACCTCTTCTTATTTTTGAAAGTAAGATAAGTTCCCTGACGGTACTTTCTGTAACACAAAAATCAACCTTATCTAGGAGGTTTTCTAGCTCAACAATGAAGTTTGTCTTGCCCGAAATGCAATAAATTAACGCACTTGAGTCAAGTAGAACCTTAACCATTTAACTCCACTCGTTTTATTTGGCTTAGGAACATAAATAGTTATCGAAAGTTCTAATACTTTAAATACCCATCGTAAAATATTAAGAAATGACCGAAAGATGGAAAATGTCTTCGTAGTAACTACAGCTCTTGGAATAGTAACCTTAAACAGCAATTTAGAAGTCGAGGATACCTTCCCCGTAGAAAACGAGAAAGATTTCCAAAAACAAAGCTTCTTTGAGGCTCTTGTAAGAAATTATCCAAACGTAACTTTTGTTGTTGAAGATGAGAACTTAAAAAAAATTATTGAGCAAGCAAACGGCAAAGCAATTCTCGAACAACCTTCTAGAGGGGGCAGGTGGGTAAGAGAGAATATGCAAAAAGTTTCTGAACTTTTTGGAGTAAAAGACTATCTTAGTAAGTACAGAGAATTTGCTCTAGAAATAACAAGTAAAAGAATCTCTGAAGACTCTGCTAGGCTTGATAAGGAGCTAATAGCCTTAGTAAACGCATATGAAAGCATAAATGGAGCAATCAACGAACTTACAGAAAAACTCCAGGACCTAAACGACCTCTTTTTCCCAGAGCTTAGGAGAGTTTTAAGAAACCCTGAAAAATATGTAAGTTTCCTTACAGAGTATCCTTCAAGAGAGTTGCTTCTAAGTGCAAAAAATGGCAACAAACGATTGGAAGTTGGAAAAGAAGTTGTTAGAGCAGCAGAAAAATCAATAGGAGCACCCATAAGAAAAGAAAGTGAAGAGACTATTTATGAGTATGCAAAAGGTATAAAAGCACTTTACAAGCTTAAAGATAAGTTAACTGAAAGAATCGCAGAAATAGCAAGAGAAATAGCACCCAATTTATCAGAAATTGCGGGCCCAGTACTAGCTGCGAAGCTGATCACAAAGGCAGGGGGGCTAGTTGAACTGGCTAAGATGCCTTCTTCTACAGTACAAGTTATAGGAGCAGAGAAGGCTCTATTTAGAGCAATAAAAGAGGGGAGCAAACCTCCAAAGCATGGAATGATATTTCAGCATCCATTAGTTCACAATGCGCCGAGGAAGCTAAGAGGCAAGGTAGCTAGAACGTTGGCTAGCAAGATTGTAATGGCTGCGAGGTTTGATGCATTTTC
>JAAOZO010000156.1 GCA_011605715.1 Nitrososphaerota archaeon
ATGCCTGTTCTTGGGGTCATCCTAACGCCATAGGGTGGATTTGTAACAATTGCATCAATACTGCTTAATCTTTTTGATAGTAGTGCGCAATCTAATTTTTCGAATACTATGTAGTTATTCACACCTGCTTTTTCAGCATTCGTTTTAGCTCCAATAACGTATTTGAGTACCTTGTCAAATCCATAAATTTTTATTTTTCCATTGTAGCTATAGGCTGCTTCTATTGGTATTGTTCCTCCTCCGCACATTGGATCGACTAACATTTCGCCTTCTCTTAAATTAGCTAACCTAACCATAGCATATGCTAAAACTGGCTTAAGTGCTGCGGGATGATTAAATATTCTGTAGCCTCTTTTATGAAGCGACTCTCTGGTTAATCTTGATCCAACTATGCATTTATCGTTTATTACATCAACTGTAAACTCCAGATCAAAATTCTCTAAATCTACTTTTAACCTACATGAGTCTACAATTGCTTGTCCAGCTACCCTTTGTATGTCAAGTGAAGTGAACTCATGGTTACCAGAACGTTCGCTAGTCACTCTAAATTTCTTTTTACCTTCGATCACATCTGAGAGGTTAAGACTTCTCAATGTGTTGTATATTGTCCTAAGTCCCTCCTTACTGCTTTCAATTTTGAAGGAAGTTATGAACCTAACTATATGAAATACCGACCTTAAGGCGAATAGTTTCGAGACTGATTCTTCATTTAGCTCAACTAAAACTCTACCAGGCATATTCACAAGGTCTTTCCTATTTTTAAAAGCTCCAACCTTTTCTTCAATTTCCTTCTCTACGATGTCTTCTATACCTCTAGAAGTTGTAAGCATAATAATCATTTTTTCACATCTTATTTTAATTTGTCAGTGAAATAAATTTTTATTGAAAGTGTGGGCTACCCTTTAACAACTTGGTAGCTTAAAGCACTCTAAGATTTTCAATTAAATTCTTGTTAAAGTAGGTATAGCTTACTATCATAATAAATGTTTGTAATTAGTAAAACTTGTTCACAATCTCTAGAGAAGTAGTTAAGCCAAATTTTTAGGTTTAAAAGCAAAGCTTTCATAAAAGTAGTAGGTTGTAGTCTAATTTTATGACGTAAAACCAAAGTAAAAAATTAATAAAGAGACTCAATCTATCTTGGTGCATGGTCTACAAAATAGGAATCGTGGGTTCTGATAACTCTCATGCGGTTGTTTTTTCACAAATTGCAAATGGTGTGGATGGCGAAAACTACGTTCCAGGATTTAAAGTAACACACCTATTTGGCCTTGATGATAAAAGAAATAAAGAAGTTGCAGAGAAAGGAAAAATTGAAAATATTGTTTCAGACATAAATGAAATGATCGGAAAAATTGATATTGCATTCATAGAGTTTAGACATGGTGGACTTCACTTAGAATACGCCAAGCCTTTCATAGAAAATAAAGTTCCAGTTTTTGTAGATAAGCCTATAGCTGCTACAACCTCAGACGCACGAAAATTAATTCATCTAGCCAAAGAAAATCAAGTTCTTCTTACAAGTTTTTCAACATTAAGATTTACTAACGTTGTTCAAGAGCTAAAGAAAATTTTTGAGAAAGAGGATCCAGTTTTCTTAAGTGTATTGGGTCCTGGAGATATGCAAAGTGAGTACGGAGGACTCATTTTTTATGGAATTCACTGCACAGAAATATTTAATGAAATCTCTGGAACTGGAGTAAAAGAAGTTTATTCAATAAGAAAGAATGGCAATATAATTGCGACTTTGCTTCATGAAAAACTTATTGGGACCATAAAGATTGCTCCTGAAATGCCTTACCTTTTCTCGATAGAAATTCTGACTAAAAAATCATACTTCTCAAGTAAGGTTGACATTGAAAGTTGCTATAAAAATGGAATGATCAAAATTAAAGAAATGCTTGACAAGAAACAGTGGGTCCTTTCTGAAAACGAAATGTTTGAACCTGTAGCAGCTGCGAAGGCAATCGAAGGAAGTATTCTTAGCGGAAAGAAAGTCAAAGCTGAACTCTTTTAAACTTTACTTAAGTCCAGTGAAGAGAACATAAAGCAAGCAACACCGAAATAATCCAAGAAAAAGGAAGAGCAATAGAAGGACATTAGAAGTTTATTACTTTGATGGAGGCATTTTAGACTAATAAACATTTTTCTGTTCTATTCCTATTGTTCTTGCCTTATTATAAAGTACATGAAACTTATGTTACATTTTTTAATTTTTTTTGTGAATGTGTAACTTTATACTTATTATATGTCACTAATTAATTTATGAGCTAATCTTTTTCATATCAATTTAATAAGTGCATGAACTCTTTTTGATATGTCAGTTAATCTCATCAAGTAAGGCCTACTCATGTAAAGCACCTTCAATATCTAAGGCTAGTTCCATTATTGCTTGGTTCCTACTTGGTCTCTGCTTCACAACGCTAATGCTCTTATCTTATATTTATCTACTGTATACTTGCAAGGGGCCGAAGAACTAGAAAAAGAATTCAGCGAAGCTTACAAGAGTATGAAAAATTTTCGTGCTTCTAATTAGACTTAAAGACCAATGAAAACTTAGCATTCTCTTTTTATGTCCTCAAGTTTTACATGAACTTCATTCACAGCATCTTCCAAGCTAATGTTAGCTGGCACACATATTGCTTTAAATTTAAAGTCTTTGTTCATAGTTGCGCATAGTTTTATGCAGAACGCTAAGTTAAGGAAGTGAGCGGATACTATCGATTCGTCTAGCAGCATTTGAGGAGAGTCTACAACCATAGTCCTTTTTATACCTAGTGCAGAATCAACGAGTACTATTGGAAAGGTTTTAACTTCTAAAAGTTCTAAAGGATCATTTAGTCTAATAAATTCTACGTCATTAAGCAATCCTTTTAACTTCTCGCAAACTCTTATGTGAATTGAATCCTCTTCTATTAGTTCGTTTCCTATGTAATAAACTTTCAGTCTTTGAGCAGAATTATTGGTCATTTCTTTAGACATTACTAAAGGGGAATTTATTTTTATTAACTTTTTAACCTTTATCCAATTTATCCATTCACTTCTTTAGCTCCTCTAGTGAGGACGTCCTATACTAAGTTTAAGTCTTCTTTCCAATACAGTATTTAAAGAAAGCTCTTGCTTATAAGCTAAAATCTGAAATTCTTGACGAAAAATCGAATCATTCTTCTAAATTTATTCCCGTCTGCATATGTTTTTCTCGCGTTTTCATTTACTGGAAAAGAAGTACCACCGTGCCTTGAAAATACTGGGCTTTGTAACTGATCTCTTTAGTCTCATCACAATTCCTGCTTGAGTGTTCCAATATAGCTTCACCGAGATCACGTACTATTAAAGGAGGCTTTCGAGAAGTTTTATCTTTTGTTGAGAATGTCAACTTAAGGCCTATAGGCCCAAGCTATACTTCCTTTAGTTTTTACCTTAAGCTTAAATTACAACAATTTGAGTTTAAAGTATAGTCTTGTAACCAACAATGTATTTTTTTAATCGCTCTAATCCTTCTTCAACCACCTTGTTGTATTTCTTAGTTGAATGTACTATTTCTTCTTTCGATACAATCATAGCCACGTGATCAATTTCTTCATGTTCAGTGGAAAAGAATACTAAATCTCCTGCTTTTACTTCTTCAGGCCTTACAAGTTCGCCGTCCTGCTTAAACTGTAGATGTGCATCTCTCTTTAAGTTGTAACCACAAACTCTGTAGACTAACTGAACAAAGCCGGAACAATCTAAACCAAAAGGTGTTGTTCCTCCCCAAAGATAAGGTACATTCAGCAAGCTTTTTGCTACTGCCAGTACTTTTTCTCGTCTAAAAACTTTTTTGAATGGAAGTTCATTATGGAAGTTACTAGGTTCTCCTCTTAGGCTTACCGCTTCATTTCCGTTTGGAAGTTTCACAACAAATTGTTTTCTCTCCCTTCTTACTAAAGGCAGAAAACTTCCCATTGGAACTATTATTGGTCCAAAAGTTGGCTTACTAACAACTATTGAGAAAGGATCTTTAAAGGTAAGCACAACTTCTCCAAAGAAATCACGAATAGAGTCATAATGTGGAAGTCCTTTTCTTATTACCCAGCCCTCATATTTATCTAAACTTCTTACGTAAACGAAGTCTCCTTCGAACTTTAGTTCTTTAAGCGGTTCTCCAATCTTTGCTTGGCTTATTCTTTCTGAGTTAATACTTGGTTCTTTAAAAATGTTAATTACTGTATTGTTAACGATTAGAACCATGTGTTTGTCTTTCCTTTCTAGCTTATAAAACTTGCTTAAAGTAGTAGGTTATTTTGAATTTAATAACCTGATTGTGAACCGCTCTTCGTTTTAATAGTTTTTCTTAATACATTTTTCTATGCTTACCATAATTTTTAGATCTTTTGCTCTTAACTCAATATCCGGATTTTTCTGTCCTCTGAGTTTTATTTTGCTTGGATACTAAGAAAGCTTCGTCCTTTAAGGCAAGAACGAGTATGCTATCATAGGACAAGCATTCAACATTAAAAAGAAGCGACTTATGAGAAAGATCTGTTAGGTGAAAGATGAAGGCAAAATCTATCTGAGACAATTATTTTTGAACAAACTAACGAAAATACAAATTAGAGAATAATCTAAACTTTTTACAACAATATGAATTATTTTTACAACAATGAAATAACTTCGTTACACAGTAAAAAGATTTAACTGCCATGCTGTAGCCTAGTCAACGAAAAGCAAGTTGAGGAAATCTGCTGAAAAAGTTTTAATGAGTCTTTACTCTGAAGGTATAATAAAGAGAG
>JAAOZO010000254.1 GCA_011605715.1 Nitrososphaerota archaeon
TGATAATACTACTTAGTCTTCAAGCTTTCATAAATGCAGCGTCAGCACCAGCTTGGGCTTCATTAATTGGAGATATGATGCCGCAGGAACAAAGAGGGCATATAACCGCAGCTATTAACACATCAGCAGCAATAGGTAGTATACTTGCAACTCTACTATCTGGTTTGTTCCTCAATCTTAGCTCCTCAAGTAAAGCCTTCACAGAGTTAAAAATCATACTCTTAATCTCTGCATTACTTGGAGCTGTGGCGTCCATCATAACTTTAAAAATAAAATCTAAAGATGCAGACCTATATAACAGGGTTTCAATGACTGAAACTTTGTTTCAAATGAGAAAACAAAAAGATTTTATGTTGTTCACAATCTTAACTTTCTTTTTTAGTTATTTTCAGTCAGTACCATGGCCGCTGTTCGCAATAACTCAAGTTAAGGTTCTAAATATTACCATGTTGCAAGTAGCATACATGACAGTAATAAACTCCATGTCTGCCTTAATCTTTAGGCCAATTGTTGGTAAAATGGTTGATAAGGTTGGAAGAAAGACGCTTATAGTTGTAGGGAGAACTGGAATATTTATAGTTCCTTTAACTTACATTGTTGCAACAAACGTAAACCAGTTGTATGTTATGAATGCTTTACTTGGTGTTATGATGGTGTTCTCAGAAATAGCAGTATTTGCATATCTTCTAGATGTAACTCCACAAAGTTTACGATCTTCTTATATAGCGGTTTATAATGCAATACTAGCAATTGCAACGTTTCTCGGTTCTTTATCCGGAGGATTTTTAGCAGAATTTATTTCTCAAAGCTTTCTTAAAGGTAATTTGATTGAATCCATAAATGTTATGTATCTTGTTTCTACCCTCGGGCGATTTTTCTTTGGACTTTCTTTCATCTCAATTAAAGAAAAATACGATAAGAAAACAACGTTCGCAAAAGAATTAAACGAATTTTTAAGCTATGTTGAACGGAAAGCAAGTGAGATCGAATCAGAAGAAAAAAGCGAGTACGAAGAAATAATTTAAGCATAAAAGTAAATCTAAAGCAGTGTTACTAAAGAAAAATACAAATAGTAGAGTTAATTTTTTTGTTTGCTTATCTTCAAGAATAGCTAGAAGTAATGTTCTTATACCTCTTACTTTTTTCCAGAAGCATGAAGATAACTCCGCAGTGCATACCTTGTATACTGAACGTAAGGTTAGGTGAGATTTTAAAGTCAAACTTAAGTGAGGAAGAAAAAATAAAAGCGCAAAAGAAACTAATTAAAAGATACAATAAAGTAGTAAAGAGGGGAGAATCTACTGTAAAAATAGCAACACTTGCGTTCAGAGAAGTGAAAAAACTAACGAAAGATGAAGATCCTTACTTTAACTTTAAGAAGAAATCATATGAAGCTTCAGAAGCTCTAGCTAAAAAGTTAAGAAAAGAAGTAGCAAAACTTAATGGTTACAAAAGGTTTAGAACGATAATGCTAGCCTCTGTGTATGCAAATTTTTTAGATCCTGGTGCTCCACTCGGAGTAGGTCCAGACGAGATCATTAAAAAAGTTCACGAAAGAAAGGTTGCAAGAGATGAGTCAAGAGACCTTTATGATTACTTAACTAAGGTTAAGGACGTAACGTTTATTCTAGATAATGCGGGGGAAGCAGTTATAGATCTAATTTTTGTTGAAGAACTGGCTCATTTTAACATAAAGCTAAAAATAGTAGCAAAGGGTAAGCCTTACCAAAACGACACTACTTACGAAGAGGCAAGGCAACTGGGTTTCCACAAATATGGAGAGCTAGTAAGTACAAAATCAGATTCAGTTGGTTTAATAAGAGGGATGGTTCCACAAAAAATATTGCGTCTCATAAATTCGTCAGACTTAATCATAGCAAAGGGCATGGCCAACTTCGAAAGTTTTACGTATGAAAAACCTAAATCTCCTACCTTTAGCTTATTAGTTGCTAAATGCGAACCAGTTGCGAAAGTAGCTGATGTTAAGCCAGGAGAGGCTGCAATGTTTTTTCTCGTTAGGCCTAGAGCTAAGCGATAGGTTAGATGAAAAACTTACGAATTAATTTTCAACATTTTTCTCTATTACCGTTTGTATCTTGTCTTTTAATCAGAAGTCTTTTTTATTATATTCCGTGCAACACTTCAATCACTTCTTGAAAATTAATTAAAAGAGAACGGAAGCCAAGTTATTGTTAAATTAAAATTTTCATGAAGCTGGGGTTGACAGCATACTACGAGAATTAAAAACGTTTTTAAGTTTATTACTTTTAGCTAAGTTAAATGGAGAAAGTGCTACCAAAGGAATTCTACAGTAGAAAAACAACAATAGTCGCCAAAGAGTTGCTTGGAAAAACAATAGTTAGGAAACTTGGCGATATAAGACTTGAGGGAAAAATTGTAGAAACTGAAGCCTACGGAGGTAAGGACGATCCAGCAAGTCATGCTTATAGAGGCATTACTGAAAGGAATAAAGTTATGTTTGGAGAACCTGGGCATACCTATGTCTACTTTACTTATGGTAACCACTGGTGTTTAAACTTCGTTGCTCATGAACCAAGTAAGCCTGGAGCCGTTCTAATAAGGGCAATAGAGCCTACAACTGGTATAGAGTATATGAAAAAATTTAGAAGTGTAAGTAGTCTAGAGAACTTATGTAATGGTCCTGGAAAGCTAACGAAGGCACTAAAAATAGACAATAAATTAAATGGCTTAGATATAACTAAGGAAGGCGAACTTTACGTCGTAAATACAGAAGAAAAAACATTTGAAATAGGAGTTTCAACTAGAGTTGGTATAAGAAGAGGAAGAAACAAATTTTGGAGATTTTTCATAAAAGGTAATCTTTTTGTTTCAAGAGTTAACTAATAACCGAAGCTCTTGAACTTCTCATAATTTTTAAGTTGAACCCCTTACTCCCCCCACTTTTCATAGTTTAGCTTGCTATTAAAGCCAAGTTGTTTTAATGTAACAATGAAGATATTTCTTGGAAACTTTATTTTTTTTACATGTAGAACTTTACAACAAATATTTTGTTTCGTTTGAAACGCAATGTTTAAAAGATATTCACATTTGTCGCTTAAAAGATGTGCGGCATAACTGCGATATCTCTTTCAGGGTCTCAAAACATTGGAGTCTACCTTTATAAAGCTCTTCAAGCATTGCAACATAGAGGGGAAGATTCAACTGGAGTCGCAGTTTACTCAACTGCCTACGAAGATGAACAATACAAGATAAACCTGTATACCCTTGACGTTGTTGGGGCAATAAGCAAAATTACAACTGCTATTGCCAGTGTTGGTGGTGACATAAAAGATGTGAGCATAAGAATTGTTGAAAGTTTAGGTTTTGATAGGTACTTAGTTAGGATAGATGAAGAAAAACTTGAAGAGTTAGCAAGAAGAATAAACTCTACTAATGTTGCAAAAGTGTTGAGCATAGGAAAAAAATTAGAAATTTTAAAAGCAACTTACAACGTTCAAAAATTTAGTAAGATATTTGAGCTACAGAAGCTTCAAGGTTCTCATGCTTTAGGACATGTAAGGTTCTCCACAGAAAGTGCAGTGGACTTACTTCATGCTCACCCATTTCAAAGTTATAGCACTCCAGACGTTGCAATAGTGCACAATGGTCAAGTAACAAATTACTGGAAACTAAGAGAAAAGCTTGAAAAAGAAGGATGTTATTTCATCACGGAAAATGATTCTGAGCTCATAGTTCACTACATAACTTATATGATTAAGCATAATTTTTCACTTGAAGAAGCTTTAAAGAGAAGTGCAACTGAACTTGATGGTCCATTTGCTTATGTAGTTTCCACCCAAAATCAATTAGGCTTGGTAAGAGATAGGCTGGGGCTAAGACCGCTAATGGTTGGCGAAACAGATGGCATATTCATGGCTGCCTCTGAGGAAGTTGCCATAAGAAAGGTTATGCCTAATGCAAAAGTCAGGTATCTTAAGCCTGGAGAAGTTGTTGTACATACGATAAGGTGATCCTTATGCAAGAACAAGAAGTAACAATTGACACAAACAATATTACTGCAAGAATGCTGAACAGAGAGCTAAGAAAACTTGTAAACAACGGGATAAGAAAGGCAACTATTAAGAACGTTGATGGAATTCATTACATTGCCGCTGGGCTTAATGGGCGTATAAGTTTAACGATAGATGGCTCGCCTGGCTACTTCTTAGGAACGATGATGAACGGTCCTGAAATTACCGTTATAGGAAATACTGGTTGGTTTGCAGGAGATAATATGACAGAGGGTAGCTTAACTGTAAACGGACATACTGGAGATGGACTTGGGCAGTATATGAACAATGGTAGGATTGTTGTTACAGGTGATGCTGGAGATAGAGTTGGGGCATTGATGAGAGGTGGAACAATACTTGTTGGAGGTGATACAGGAATTATGACAGGCCTTTACATGATTTCTGGAAGAATTATAGTTCTCGGCAATCTTGGAGATTTTGCAGGAGAAATGATAATTGGTGGAGAAATTTACTTCTCCGAAAAAGTTGAATCATTGGGAAAAAATGCAAGAGTAGCTGAAGTCTCTTTGGAAGAAAAAGAGGAATTAAAGAAAATTCTAGACTCTGCTGGGTTTGATACTGACTACTCCTTCTCTAAAATAGTACCTAAACAGAGAAGACCTTTTTACGGCGAAGTTCAAGAAGTTCACGTTCTAAAGAGAACTACAGGAAGATTTAAAGTTGAAATAGTAAAGGAAATTTGCAAGAGATGCGGAACCTGTGTAAGTGTATGTCCTCAGAAAGTGTTGTCCATAGTTGATGGTTTTCCAGTAGCAGTAAATGAAGTACTATGCGTTAATTGCAAAGCTTGCATGGAATATTGCCCAACTGGGGCTATACGAGTTTATCCATTACCAAGAGCACAAAGAGGAGTTTGGAATGAAGAAACAATGAGCAAGATCTTAAGTGAAGCCTTTTTGGCTCATCCCGTAGTAAGAGGCTCAGGTAAAATGAGTCAAATTTCTCATTTTGATGATTTAATCTTCTTAAATGCCCAGGTCTCTAGACCTCCCATCGACTACTACAGGGAGCCCTGCGATACTGAAGTAATCCTTGGCACTCGTTATGCTGAACATCCGTTAAGGTTGAAGGCACCTATAATAATTGGAGCAATGTCTTTTGGAGCAATAAGCAAAGAAGCAAAACTTGCAATAGCTTATGCAGCAAGAGAGCTAGGTATTGCAGTAAGCACTGGAGAGGGGGGAATGATTCCTGAAGAAAGAGAAATAGCGCCACTAGTTATTGCGCAATATGCCTCTGGAAGGTTTGGGGTATCAGCAGAGTACTTAAGAACTTCAGATGCTATTGAAATAAAGATAGGCCAAGGTGCAAAACCAGGCCAAGGTGGCTTGTTACTTGGAGAAAAAGTAGTTGGAGAAGTTTCGAAGATAAGAGGACTCCCTGAAGGAAGCGATGCTATAAGTCCCGCAAGGCACCTCGACATAGTCGGTCCCGAAGACTTGAAGATGAAAATTGAACAACTAAGAGAGATAACTGATTGGAAGGTACCAGTAGCAGTAAAGTTTGCTGCCGGAAGAGTAAAAGATGACGTGAAGATTGCTGCAAAGGCAGGAGCAGATTTCATAATTATAGACGGAAAGCCAGCTGGAACTGGAGCAGCTCCAGAGTCGCTAATAGAGTTTGCAGGTATACCAACGATAGCCGCAATTACTCAAGCGGATGTTGCACTAAAGGAAGTTGGAGTGCGGAAAGAAGTTTCTTTAGTTGCTTCAGGAGGAATTAGAACTGGTGTAGATGTTGCAAAAGCAATAGCTCTAGGAGCTGATGCTGTCGCAATAGCGACTGGTGTATTGGTAGCAATGGGTTGCAAAAGATGTGGTCTATGCTTTACTGGAAAGTGCCCCTATGGCATCGCAACGCAGGACCCAAACTTAAGGAAAAGGCTAAATGTTAAAGTTGCCTCTGTTAGAGTTGCCAACTATCTTAAGTCTGTTGTAGAAGAGCTTAAAATGTTTACTCAACTATCTGGGAAGACTTCAATAAGAAACTTAGAAAAAGAAGACCTGAGAGCTTTAACGCTTGAAGCTTCTATGATGACTGGAGTAAAGCTAGTAGGCCAATAGTTTTTCTCTATTGAGAGCTAAAGGCTAACATTAAAGTTTATAACCTAGGCTACTCTATTTCTGCGTATGATTAAAGTTGGAATTGCTGGATCTGGAGGAATAAGTTATGCTCATGCTAACGCATACTTGGCGTTAAAAGAAAGAGCAAAAGTAGTTGCAGTTTCAGATGTTGAGTTAGGAAGAGCTGAAGCCTTAGCAAAATACTTAGGTGGTGCGAAAGTTTATAGCGACTACAAAGACATGGTTGAAAGTGAAGATATAGATGCCGTTGACATTTGTCTTCCGCATCATATTCACAAGGAAGCAATTCTTTATTCTATTGAAAGAGAAAAACACGTAATTTGTGAAAAGCCTCTCACTACAAGCTTAAGTGATGCAGAAGAGATTGAAGCGAAGGTTAAAGAATCGAAAGTTGTTTTTCTCCCAGCTCATACAAATATATTTATTCCTTCAACTCAAGAAGCAAAAAGAATAATAGCTATGGGTACGATTGGAAAGGTACTAACTTTAAGAACAACTGATTGTTTTAGAGGAAATGTTACCGGATGGAGAACAAAAAAGGAACTGATGGGTGGTGGAGAGCTAATAGATACTGGCTATCATCCAACTTACTTGATGCTTTACTTAGCAAATAGCGAGCCAACAGAAGTTTTTGCCTATTTGGAAAGGTTCGTACAAAGGATGGAAGGTGAAGACACTGCTCTCGTACTTATAAAGTTCAAAGATAACTCTATTGGATTGATTCATTCTTCCTGGGCTTATGACACACCATATGGGCATCAATACTTCAGTGTTTCGGGAGAGTATGGTGAACTTTTTGGAGGTGGAAACAAAATCGGCTTAAAGATGCATGGATGGCAAGAGGTAAAGAAAGAATTAGCATGGAAAGATGGTTTTCTAGGAGAAATTGAGCATTTCATAAACGTAATAGAGAAAAGGGAAAAACCAATTCAGACTGTATCAGACAGCCTAAAAGTTATGAGGGTAATAGCTGCTGCATACAAATCTGCAGAAGAAGGAAAACCCATAAGGCTTTAATATTGTTCGCTAGTTAACTTATGCTTGCTAATCCAATCAACTAAGTCTTTCAAAGGTTTTTCTTTTTCTACTTCATTAAATATTTCGTGCCTCATTCCTTCGTATATCTTTAATGTTTTATCTTCAACCTTTAGTTTGGCATAAAGCTTTTCAGAGACTCTCTTCGGAACTATACAATCTTCGGCTCCATGCATAATAAGTGTTGGGATGCTTATATTATTTACATACTCCCAAACTTTGCTAGTAGCATTGTTGAACTCTAAAAGAAGCTTAAAAGTTGGGTCCTTAAAAACTAAAGGGTCTTCAATGTACTTTTTAACTACCTCTTTGTCGCTAGAAAGGCAGTTTGTATTTACCGTTAGCTTAACTCTTCCGTTTGGTCTTAAAGTAGCTTGAAGCTTAACTAATAAACTTAACAAGGGGTTTGCTTCTAGTTCTAATGCTGCGCCACTCGTTATTAAACCAGATAGCCTACTTTTCTTAAACCCAGCGTAGTACGTAACTATAAGACCCCCCATACTATGACCCATTAGGAAAATGGGTGTAGTGCTATGCAACCTTCTAACATATTCAACAAATGCTTCTGTGTCGTCTAAGAATTCCTCAAATTTTTCAATGTATCCAATAGTACTCTTTGAGCGCCCATGCCCTCTTAAGTCATACATGTAAAGTGCATAACCTTTAGAAGCAAGAAAAGTGCCTACATTTTCATACCTTCCTGTATGTTCTGCAAATCCATGAATTCCAACAATAACGCCCTTTAGTTGCTCTGGAATCCAAGCTCGCATGATGGTTTCAAGACCAGTTCTAATTTTCAACTCTTCAACTACCGTTTTCATTTCTTTATTTTTAGTATACAATGAGCTTATAGGTTTTTACTACTAGCTATAAGAACACTTTACTTTTATTTATTTTAATATTTTAATAGCGCCGTTATCTCTCTTGTTCTATATTTTCTAAGCTCTTAACGTCACCTTTCTTAACTAACTGAAGTTTTAATATTGGAAGGATAAAAAATACAACGGCAAAAATACTCCTTTGGTTCTAGTTTTGTCGCCAGTACTTCCTAAGTAAGGAAGTAGCGGAATGGCGAAGATGTTATCAATACTTGGTGATAAACTTCTTGCAGTTAAGCCACTTTAGCCTCAAGTGAGAAACAAGTTAAGTTTTTAAGAAAAGGTTATACACGTTGAGTTATGAAATATGAAATCGAAGTAGTGTTTCACAAAGATTTCGTTAAGGTAGAAGGAAATAAAATAATTGTTGGTTTATCTTCAAAACCTGAACATGGTAAAGCAAACTTAGAATTAACTAAGAAGCTTGCTAAACATTTTAATTTTTCTTCATCTCAAGTAAAAATTCTATCAGGCCTAAAGTCAAAGAGAAAAATCGTTGAAGTAATCGAAGAGTGATTACTTTCATTAAAATTCTTTACTTGTTTCTTCAAACAGATTTACTTTAAACAAAGAAGCACCTAGAATCTTAAGTGTTTTTATCGTCGTTCGGTCTTCATTTGAAAGATCACCAAATCAAAAATCTATATTAACAATATGCAGTTTTATCCAGATGTTGTAGGTTATAAGTGACGTTATTGAATCAAAAACCCTTATTAAGTTTGCTAAGTCATTTTAGTAAGCAGTTAAAATGAATGATAGAGAAAGATTTCTCAACATCATGGAGTATAAACCAGTAGATCGGTGCGTTTATGGTGTTATGACTGGTGCATGGCCCGAAACAATAAGAAGGTGGGAAAAAGAAGGAGGTGTCATATCGCCTGAGCACCTATTCAAAACAGACCATTGGGAATGGATAAGTAGTTGGTTCTTTCCTAACCCTCCCTTCGAAAGAAAAATTGTCTCTGAAGATGAAAGAACAATTACTTACATTAACCCAGAAGGAATTTTAATGAGAGAAAGAAAAGATAATCCTCTATCTTCTATGCCTCAATTCATTCGTTTTCCAGTTGAAACCAGAAGTGATTTTTATAAGTTTATGAAAGAGCGGATGAACCCTGATCTTACATCTAGGATCGGAAAGAACTATGAATCTAAACTAAGATTATATAGAAGTCGAAATTTTCCTCTTATGATAATTGCTGATAGATGGGGTGGCTTCTTCGGTCCATTACGTAACTTAGTTGGGTTGGAAAGACTGATTTGGCTTTTTTACAATGAGCCAGAGTTCATAGAAGAAATGATGGATGCTATTGCAGATTTTATAGTCACCATGATGGAAAAAATATTAGATTATACCGATATTGATGTTTTTGGCTTTTGGGAAGATATGGCTTATAAAAATGGCCCACTACTTAATCCCAAGTTAGTACGGAAGTATATGCTTCCTAGATACAAGAGGGTGGTAAAATTCTTAAGTTCACGTGGAGTAAGATGGATTTCTCTTGATAGTGATGGTAACATAAATTATCTAATTCCAATCTGGCTTGAAGCTGGAATAAATATTCTTTATCCGTTTGAAGTACAGGCAGGGATGGATGTAGTAGAAGTGAGAAAGACTTATGGTCATGATCTTCGTATTTGGGGCGGAATAGATAAACGTGCTATTGCTGCTGGGCCATCTGCCATTGATGCTGAACTTGAAAGAGTTATCCCTCTTATGGAGGAGGGCGGTTACATTCCAGCTCCCGACCATAGTCTACCTCCAAACGTATCTTTTTACAACTACTGCTACTACATGAAAAAACTAAAAACGTTATGCGAAATAGCTCACCCCTAGCTAAAGAAAAATATATTTGTTCTCTTAGATTTTCAATCTCACTGCTACTTTAAA
>JAAOZO010000131.1 GCA_011605715.1 Nitrososphaerota archaeon
ATGAAGCTCTCTAAAGTCGAAGAAGGAAAGTATGTTCTGGATGTAAGAGGGCTTGTTTGCCCTTACCCCGTGCTTTTAACGAAAAAGGCGCTAGAAGTTCTAAAAGTTGGAGAAACTCTAGACGTTTTTACAGATAACCCGCCTTCCTGTGAAACAATTCCAGAGTCAGTTCGAAGGATTGGCCATAAGGTTGTTAAAATAAACGAGATTGAACAAGCTGTATGGAAAATAGAAATTAAAAAAGGTGGTGCTCCTTGAAAGAAGAAATTAAGAGGTATGATGATCTAGGAATTAATCTCTTCGAACTACCGCTCGGGTGCTCGGTTAAAGTTGATTTAGATAGCGTCGTTTACCCTACGTTAGATGTACTTAAACCAAGGCTGCGCAATCAAGGATTTGAAGTTTCATCTCGAAAAGATGCAGAAATTATAGAAGCTAAAGAGAATTTTGAAGTGTACAGAAAGTTTTACAAACTAGGAAAAAATACTGATGTAAACCCAGAAGAAATAGCTAAGATTTCACCTACTGTTTGCACAGTAGTAATTCAAGCTTACCAACGCTACGCTAGTAAGCCAGAAACATTTAAAGCACTGATAGAGCCAGTTTACAAGAAAATATCAGAATCTGGAGTTAAGGTTAAGCTAGGTAAAGGCCATTCTATAATAACTACTTTTCAAGATGAATCAACGGCAATTTTTGATTTCATTGTTACGAAAGGAAAAAATACCAACAAATTTTTGGCTATAAATAACGACACAATAAATATAGTGGATCCAACTCTCAGCCCTGAAGATCCCAGACAAGTTTCAGGAGCGCTTAGTAATGCTCTCAACGATTTGTTTGTTGTTGGAGTGCATGAAGAAATTCAAATAGCACCGCTGATAGGAGCTCCTAATGAACAAGTTAAGGAAAAAATCTTAAAGGAAGTTGAAAAGTTTTCTCAAAGATACAATTTCAAAGTCATCAATGTACCGCAGTTGTTTAGTAAAAAGATAATATTGGGCGCAACTGTTTTCGGAATTACAGACAAACAGCCACCACTTAGGGAAGATTTAGTAAGACCTAGAATGAATATAGTCGTGTCAAGACCATTTGGTGAGCTTGCACCAATAACTGCTTTTGTGTCAAGTTTGTTGGATAATGCAGTAGCTCATGACTTAGAAGAAGAAGGAATTACCTTGAGTGACCTTAAGAAGGCTAAAGATGAAGCTGTAAACTTAATTTCTTCGCCGAACATTGAAGTTGCTAAGGTCGTGAGCGAATACTTACCTTCAATTGAGCATAAATTTAACGAAGATGAGCACATTTTGCTTACAACAGATGTAACTGGTCCAGGGTTGTATGTCTTTTATGAGCTTGCAGTTAGAGCAAGAGTTACGATTGAACTAACATGCATTCCGCTCCTGTTTCCAAAGATTTCTGAATTTGTTACAAGAGAATTTTTAATGCCCAATTCTACAGCTGGAACAAATGGTGCATTTGCTATAATAGTATCTGAAAAATTAGTAGAGAACGTAGTGAATGACCTAAAGCTTGTTGGTTGCAAGCCAGAAGTTGTAGGGAAAGTTTCGGAAGTTGGAAAACCAAAACTTATTGTTCCATTTGAAGTTGCAAAATATATCGCAGACCCAAAGCTTCTCTCCTTGTTAACTTTGAAGAGGTGAATATCAAGAATTGAATGGATCGATGAGTGTTTTTAAAAGAAAATGTCCTGAGTGGCTCGCTGGGCTCCTTTTAGGTATGATAAATGTTATGTTTTATGCTTGGGCATCTAAGTCATATACAATTTTTGCAGGGTACCAAAATTGGGGCCAGAGTATCTATTCAACTTTAAAACTTTCTCAACTAAGTGGTCTTCCTGAAGCGTTCTTTCTTCAAGAAAAGACAAGCGTTGGAATAATTGGATTGCTTCTTGGTGCATCAATAGCCTCAATTCTGGCTAATGAATTCAAAATAAGGTTACCTGCGTCAAAAACTCAGGTTGTTGAAGCAATCATTGGTGGAGTCTTAATGTCAGTTGGAGTTGTTCTTTCACGTGGTTGCAACTGGGGAGGCTTCTTCTCCGCAATTACTGCATTAAGTTTGCATGGTTTTGCGATGCTACTTGGTTTATTCTTAGGTGGTTACCTTGGGCTAAGGTATACCGCATGGAAAATTTCGCTAGTTACAAAGAAAATTGAAGTAAGTTATCCCGACAATCATAAACAACTAAAAAGCTTAACCAACGAAACGTTGAAGTTACTAGTTTTTACATTTGAAGTAGCTTTTATTGCGCTAGTATTAACTTACTATTACACGTCTGCTGAGAATGGTATCTTTTATACAGTAATTCTATTTTTTGGGTTTTTGGTAGGCGTTGTAATTCAAAGATCGCGCTTTTGTTTTACTACAGCATTTAGAGACTTACTTTATGGCCCAGAATTTCAGAGAAGTATAAGAATACAGAAAGGAATAATTCTAGGGCTCATCGTTAGTGTGACTGGAACCTTTGTACTAAAGTACAAAGGTTACATAGATCCAATGAACTACGTTTATCCAGTTTCACTTTGGAATGTGGTAGGAGGTGCTATTTTTGCTTTTGGCGCGGTCTTAGCTGGAGGCTGTGCTTCTGGAGTTCTATGGAGAACTGGAGAGGGATACATTAGTTCACTACTAGCATTGATCTCAGCTGTACTTTCTTATCCAATTGCAAGAAATTTAATTCGTGTTCCTGGTGTTCAAGTTTTCATACCGAATATCCTTGGATGGGAACTAGGATTAGTAGCAACATATTTTGGATTGTTCCTTTACTCTCTTTTGATTTATCGTCTCGAAAAAAGCTATGGCAAAGTCAAAGTGATATCGTTGAAGAAATGAAGCCGGTGAGATTAAATTGTTGAATCAGTACATTGTTTCTTTCAGAGAATCTTTTGAAGCAATACTTGTAGTCTTTGTAATTTTTGCTTACGTAACGAAAACGAGAAGGCAAGACTTACTAAAGTACGTTTTATATGGTGCTATTTTGGCTTTAATCTTTAGTATGATGTTTGGAGTTCTTACTATAATGTTATATAATAGCTTTCCTCCTTCAATAAGAGAGCTATTTGAGGCATTCAGCTCCTTTTTAGCAGTAGTCATTCTGAACTATACTGTTGTTTGGACTTTCAGTAGAGGAAAAAACATAAAAGCGTCGATAGAAGAAAAAACTAGTACCGCAATTAGGACTTCTACTACTGCTCTAGCTTTTCTTTCTCTTCTCTTAGTTTTTAGAGAGGGCGTGGAAATGTTTCTATTCTTAACGCCTTTTTTCATGAGCAATCCTTTACAAACTGTTCTTGCCACGCTATTAGGAATTTTCAGTTCCACTTTGTTAAGCTACCTCGTCTTCATAGTAGGACTAAAAATGGATCTTCGTAAATTTTTCTTTTACACAAGCTTACTATTGATTCTAGTGGCAGGTAGCATGCTTAATTCAGGTTTTCACGAACTGGTGGAATTCTTAGAGAGCTTTAACTTTTCCAACGTTGATGTTATAGAGCGAGTGGGACTCTTATCTACTGGTGTGTACCTATTGGCAGCAATTCTCATAACAGTTAGGTCGTATGTAAAAAGCTGAAGAAAGCAAAATGAAAGTGCTTTTTGCTTCTTCTGGAATTGGTCTTGGCCATATAGCCAGAGACTTCTATCTCTCAAGTTATATGCACTGGGCCAATATATCATGGATCACGTCTGGTGTTGCTTTAAAGTACCTAGAAGCCAGGAACGCTAGAATTCATGAAGCAGCCTATAGCTTAGAGAGATTAGATAAAATCATAGAAGATATGTTTGAGAACGGAATCCTTAAAGTGAGTCTTGATAAAATTCTGAAGTTGTATAATACAATTAAAAACAACAGTATAAAACTAAAGGAGTTAGTTAACCTAGATGATTTTGATAGCATTGTAGCTGATGAATTTTGGGAACTTTTACTTCTAGAAAAACCAGCAACAAAAGTTACGTTTATAACGGACTTTCTGAACTTTAAACCTCAAATTAATTCTATAGCTCAACCTTTGTTGCTTCCTCATGTTAACAAAGTACTTCATCGGAAGCTTAAAGATTTTGAAACCATAATTTACATTGGTTTAGAACCTATTTCAGTTGAAGAGCTTGAGTTCTATGGACAAATTTTTACTCATGGAATCCTCGATTGTAATTGTACAGACGAAAAAGATTTTGTTCTAATAAATCTTGGTGGAACGTCTGCTGGTTATCCTTTGTTAAATAAAGTTCTTCCTATCTTAGACAAATTGAAACTCAATGTTAGAGTGATAGGGTCTGCTAAACATTTTACTCCAAACCCACTTTATTATGTATGCTGCTCGAAGTTAGTAATCTCTATGGCTGGTTATTCTAGTCTTATAGAACTTTCTCGCTTTAAAAAGAGAGGAATAATTGTTCCTCTATCCGGCCATTTCGAACAAGAAAACAATGCAAAAGTATTTTATGGTAGACCTGGTTATCGTGTCTTAAATTTCGGCGAAATCGAGAGATTCTTAGAAAGATACGTAATAGAAATTTTTGACGAAGATCCAGATCCGCCTACGTTTAAGGATGGATCAAAAGAAATATCAGAAAGGTTGAAGTTTATCTTTTCAAATTAAAGTTGTTTACATGGGTTTTTAAGTCAAAACTTAAATACCCCATAACATCGTTATAGTATATGACCGAAAATTACGACCTCGTCATCTTAGGTCATGGTTCTGCAGCTTTTGCAGCTGCAATAAAAGCTAACGACCTTGGAGTAAAGACGGCAATGATCGGATGTAATGTTACCAAAGGCACACTTCTTGGAGGGACATGCGTGAATGTTGGATGTATACCAAGTAAATACCTCATAAATATTTCGAGGTTTTACCGTTTAGCAAAAATGAGCTCTATCGAAGGCGTAAAAATAAAGGATGTAAGTGTAAACTTTAGGGATATTGCAGAAAGTAAGGAGAGAATAGTTGAAGAGCTTAGAAAAGAAAAATATGAGGGGGTGCTCAGCGCACTTGAAAGTGTAACTTACTACAATGGCTTCACGAAGTTCGTTTCGAATGAAGAAGTAAAGGTTGAAGGTAAAGGTGTAATTCGTGGAAAGAAGTTTGTAGTCGCTACAGGAGCAAGACCCAATATACCAACAATAAAGGGATTAAACGGCATCGACTATCTAACGAACGAAGAGGCATTAAGCTTAGAAGAAATCCCACACTCCATTTGTATTGTAGGTGGAAGGGCTTTAGGTTTAGAATTTGCTCAAATGTTTTCTAACTTTGGGTCAAAAGTTACTGTGCTACAACGAAGCAATAGAATTCTTCCGAGTCATGAAACAGAGATTTCTGAAGAACTACGAAGATATCTAGAAGATGATGGAATTGAAATCTTTACAGGCGTGCAGATAAATGAAATTACTAAGAAAGGAGAGCTAAAGGTAGTAAGTGCTTCTGCTGGTGGAAAGAGAGTTAGCATTGAATGTGAAAAACTACTTTTTGCAACTGGAAGGAAGCCAAATACTGAAAACTTAAACTTAGATAAAGTAGGCGTAGCCGTAGACGAGAGTGGCTTTATTATAGTAAATGAAGAAATGCAAACTTCCGCTGCTAATGTTTGGGCTGCAGGTGATGTTGTTGGCTATCCAATGCTTGAGCCTTTAGCAGCAAAGCAAGGGGCAACTGCAGTTGAAAATGCATTTCTTTCATCTGGTAAGAAAATTAATCTGAACGAAGTACCAGAAGTCGTGTTTACTTATCCAGAAGTAGCTAAGGTTGGACTTACTGATGCTGAAGCCATAAGAAGAGGTATAAGATGTTCATGCAGGGCGCTTCCTCTTTATTACTTACCAAAGGCAAGAATCATTGGAGATATTAGGGGATTAATGAAGCTCGTGATAGATGCTGAGAATAAACAAATTATTGGAGCAAACATTTTAGCTCCAAATGCTTCTGAAATTATTCACGAATGTACGTTGGCAGTAAAGTTCAAGCTTACGATAGACGACCTTATAGATACTGTGCATGTCTTTCCTACACTTTCTGAGCTAGTAAAGCTTACTGCACAATCGTTCTACAAGGATATTTCTAAGCTTAGTTGTTGTTCTGAGTAATGGTTAATAATTTTAACTTAGCTAGATGTGTAGCATGAATGAGAAAAATTTATATTCCCTCTTTTTTATAGTTGTGTGGCCTAGTCTATGAGTACTAGTTTAATTAAGCGGTTACAAAACTTTAAAGTTAAAGATGTATTGGAAATTTCCTCTTCAGTTATTATCAAATTAAGTCTAGTGACCCCGTTATCGCGGCAGCTCCTTTTTTAACAGTATTTGACGTAGACGTCGTTTTTGTGACTAAAGAGGATTCTGTTCATGGATTTATTGGAGGATACATTATTATTGAAATCATTGAACAATCTCGAAAAAATGCTTGGTCAACACTCTATAAGACTCCTAGTGAAAATGTTGACTGGAAGTTGTTAACAACGAGTTTAGACGAAGAACTAGACATTCTTCTAAGAAAAATGATAGCTACTGGCTACGGTCATGCTCTAGTTTTAGATAAAGATAAACCTGTAAGTCCTATAGGTTTGTTAGACATAGCAAAATTTTTCTTGTACTCGGGTGTATCGGATAACTTAGAAGACATTACAATTGGTCAACTTGGGTCAAGTCCAATTGTAAGTGTACCCCCAGAGTCAACTATACTTCAAGCTGTAAGTACTATGATCGAAAAGAGAGTCAGGAGGCTGTTGGTTAAAGATAAGGTTCTTTCTGATAGAAGCTTGATAAAAGCGCTCATGACGTATCCTTGGCTAAGTAAGCTGCGTGACTCTACAGAAGAGACTCTCAATTCGCCGTTAACTGCGCTTCCAGCAACTGTTTTTCATAAGCCTAGTAGAGCATTACCTAGTGAAGGTTTAAGCAAGGGATTAAGCTTGCTACTGGATGCTGAGGCTAAATGCTTATTAGTAGATGGCCAAATCGCAACTCCATGGGACCTCGTCGTAAAGCCCATTAAGCAGTAGCTACACTACAACTTAAGTTAAGAGCTCTATAAAATTCATTTTCTAATTACGGTGTTCACTATCAATTATTTTAATTGAGATAAGACAAGCACATAGTTGGCTGTTTCAGAAAACACGGAACCTAAAATACTACAGATGCTAGTTGTTACGCTTAAGGTATCAGCAACTTTTTTCTCAAGTTAGGCCGTACAACATTAACCTGACTCTAATCCTAAAGATTGAATCCATATTTTAATAAGGGCAATTCCTTTGAGGTGTTCGCAGTTCTACTCTGGGAGTACTTCTCAGCAAAATATCTCATACTAAGTTCAAAGCTCCTTATCAAACTGGTGGGGCTTTGGACAAGTCTAATCTAACAGGAAGGGATTTGTGAAAGTTCCAATGAACTCAAGGATGAGCTCTAACATTAGTGAATATCAAAGTTCATTTTTAGGTATGTTTCTGTAACATAACTAGATCATCTGAAGTTACTTTTAAATACACAAGTTATTTCAAAATTAATCAAAACATGAGAAGAGAAGAAATAGAGAAGTTACTTGAGAGATCAAAGAAGTTTAAAGATGCTGCAGAATTTCACTTTTCTCGAGGCGACTTCGACCTCGCTGTGTTCAACATTGAGCAATCTTTGCAACTTTTTTTAAAAGCAAAATTATTGGAAAGTGGAGTTGAGTTCCCAAAAGTTCACACTTTAAGGAAGCTTTTTCTCTTGCTTGGCGAAATCTTAGAAAAAGGAGAAGCTTTTAAAAAATTCACAAGCGAAAGAGCTCTAGAGTTTGCTAGTCTTGAAGATGCGTACATAACTTCTAGATATTTCATAAGAGAATTTACTAAGGAAGAAGCAGAAAGGCTTAGAAAGTTCTCAGAAGAGGTTGAAGAATTTGTTAGAGGAAATTTTAATTAGAGAAGCAAAAAGAAGAGAAGAAGTATTCAAAAATCTTTCAAGTTACTTAAATAGACTGAAGGAGACCTTAAGGAGTATGGATCCAAAAGGAAGGCTATTTCTATTTGGTTCATCAGCAAGAGGAGATAATGCTCTAATTAGCGATATAGATATTCTGATCGTAACTTCTCTTAACCCAAGCCTTGTTATAGCAACTTTATGGCAAGCAGGATTCGACGAACCCTTTGAATTTCATGTAGTTAGTAACAAACAATTTGAAACGTATAAACAAGTGATAGGAGACCTTAAGGAAATTTTAAATTAGAAAAACTAAAAGAAAC
>JAAOZO010000055.1 GCA_011605715.1 Nitrososphaerota archaeon
CATGCATACTCTAGGTTAAACGACACAATATATGTTCCAACTTCTATGATAAAGTGGGCATCAAAAACAAATACGTTGTGGTTTTTAGGCAGTCACGTTATTGATCTTTTGCTCTGGTACTTTAAAGACGAGGTTGAAGAAGTTTATGGGAAAAAAGTTAGTAAGTTGCTTATAAAAAAAGGAATAGGTACTGCAGATGCTTATCTTGCGATGCTACAGTTTAAAAATGGAGGAGTTGCTCTTCTAGAAAACAGCTGGGTTTTGCCACTAGGAGAGCCGTTCATTGTTGACTTTAAAATGGATCTTGTTGGAGAGAAGGGTGCAATTAAGATAGACCGTTCACACCATGGTATGATTAAGAAAATAACAAACGAAAGGTATGAAATGCCAGATGTACTAAGAAACATAGACGAAGATACAATAACTTTCGTTAGAGATGGCTTAAAAGCATTAGTAGATGCAGTTCAAAGCGATAAAACTCCACCAGTTACTGGAGAAGATGGTCTAAAGGTTACTCGAATTGTAGAATCTATTATAGAATCGAGTGAGAAAAATGCTCCAGTAAAAGTTTAGAGTCTAAACGCTTAAATTTTCAGGATGGAAAGAAATAGCTATGACTAGCAAAGAAGAAATTGAAGAAGCTAGAAAAAGAGCGTTTGAAATGCTGAAAAGAGCTGGAATAGTGATAACTGAAGAGGAAAAGCGTAATATGGAGATTGCAGACTTTGGATTAAATGACTTAGCTAAGTTTGGGTTAGAAATCGTTGTTTATGTAAACAACGAAAGATACTGTGCAAAAGAGTTGGTACTATTTCCCAGGCAAACTTGTCCAGAGCATAGGCATCCTCCTTTCAACGATTATCCTGGAAAGCAAGAAACTTTTAGGTGTAGGTACGGAGAAGTTTACCTTTATGTTCCTGGAGAACCCACAAAAAATCCAAGAGCAATAATTCCAGAGGAAAAGAAAAAGTACTTTACAGTTTGGCATGAAATAACGTTAAGACCTGGAATGCAGTACACAATTCCTCCAAATACTTTGCATTGGTTTCAGGCTGGTGAAGAAGGTGCAGTAGTTTCAGAGTTTTCTTCTATGAGCGTGGATGAAAAAGATGTATTTACAGATCCAAACATAATTAGGGTGAAGAAAGGGTAAAATGATAGCTTTATTTTAAATTTATATGCATAACCTAGGCTATTCTTTGTAGGTATTCTTTTTTACCCTTTTTATGATTTTATTTACTTTTGTTTCACAAGTTTAATTGATCATTCTAACAAAAACTTTTCAAAACTTTTATATAGTATCTGCTATACAAGCTTGCTTTTGAGCTCCATCTAAAATTATAACAACTTTGTTAAGTAGCTCTCTTCCAACAAGCATCTTTCCAGTTCCCAATAATGGAGTCTCAACATATGTTTCTATTTTTATGTTCTCTCCAAGCCATACTATAGCTTTCGCTACTTTCATAGTTATTAGTCCCGCCATCGAACTATACGTTCTCCAGTACTTTCTTGGTAATTCTCCAACTTCAAAGAATTCGTAGGCGTCGTTCTTTACTAAGATTGAACCTTCAAACCCGGTGTCTACAACAAACGAAAGCGTACTTGGGTATTCTTCTAACCTTACGTTGAGTAACTTTAAGTTGATTTTTGGATAAGCGCTTAAAGCTGACTTCTCGTAATCTATGCACTTTTTAGCTCTATAGATCCTCCCAACCATTCAAGTTCACCAGGAACTTTATCATCGTAACCAACTTTAACAACTAATGCTTGCTTAACTGGAGGATCAAACTTTTTCATAGCTTCTGCAACTTCTTCTAATGACTTAAAAACACCAACTAGAGTTCCTCTAGCGATAACAACATATTTACCGCTTTGATCTTTAAACTTATCTTCTATGGCTTCATAAGCCATGTTGTTCAAATCAGTTTCGCTTACAGCATACTTTCCCTTAAAAGTTAGCCAAGTTCTAACAGCTTCTTCAAACGCTTTAGACAGCGATAACCCTTTTCTTGCAGCTTCAGCCTTAAACTCCCTTATTATTTTTTCATCTACTTTCTTTATAACTAAGGTCACATTCTTCACCTAGGTTTACATGTAAACCTAGGTATTTAAATTTTTGTAAAGACTTTCATTGCTTAAGATTCGTACACTTTAAGTAGGTACTCAGAAAACCTAGAGCTTTAACTCTGAGTGAATGGGCAAACTTAAATGCAAATTTCTTTCAAGAGTTTATGAGTATGTTGCAATGACTCATGATGCCGTCATCAGCAGTTTTAAAATAGATAAACTATTGTTCAAAAACATTGGTACTTATAAGTAGAACTAAAAACAATAAAGATGAAGCATTGCAGCAAATTAGAGCCTACAACGTCAGCAACTTTCTTGAAGATTACAGATTCTTACTTCAAAGAGCAGTAGATGAAATATGGAATAACATAGTTTGGATTAATAAAACAAATAAGAGTGGAAGAAATAGAATTATTCCAATAATTCCTAAAAGTAATGAATTCAAAAATAATTATCTAAGAAATTTGTTGCTAAAGGACTGGAGATACTCAAAGCACTACGTTGACTCTTCAATAAAGCAAGCTTATTCGATAGTAAAGTCTTGGAGTGGGTTCACCCTGACAGGGGAGGAGGCTGATGAGGGCTTCAATGAACTCAAGAGAAGTCCTAGGCTGATGAATCCCAAGAGCTATGTAAGTCTATTTAAGACTACGTAGTTCAGAACCCTAAAGCATGTATTGGCAGAAGTAAAAAAAGCGAAATAGTCCATAGAGTAATAAGTTCTATGGGCCATAGCACCGTGATATCGCGATCTAGTGAGGAGGAGATAGGTACAAAGCCTACTCTAAAACTGGAAGTTCCTGACTTCAATCATGGAGTAGCTCATCTCTCTTCTACTTTCTAAGATTAAGTTTTTGCCTTAAGATATGAATTAAGATCCTTCCATCCAATTAGGGTTATCTTATACTCTTCCACAAGTTTCTTTGCTTCGTCTGAGGTAACAAGTTTGTAGTCCAAGTATCTTTCCATATAACTTGGAGTTATGGCTTTGAGTTCTTCGTCATCAAATCCAAGATGAACTATTATTTGATTTATTGTGCCTGGTTTAATCTTAGACAAAACTGACCTAAACCACTTTAGTCTTTCTTGAAGATCAGAACCTTCAGTACCTGTAATTAAGTTATCCAGCAAAGGTAAATTTGAGCTTGAAATAATTTTAATTATTTCTTGAATAGTAAGTCCAGCCTCTTTTGCTCTAGCAATGACTTCTGAACTGGGCTTTATCAGCATAGGAGTTAAATTGTTATTTAAAGCAACTTCAATATAGCTTTCTAAAATTTCTGGTTTTAGGTAGACTACACCCATATGCGTGTCCAGGTGAGAAGGTTTTAGGCCAAGGTGGAAGCTTCTTTTAACCTGCGTTTCAAGTTCATTTTTTATTTCTTCTATTTTTGCTCTTGCCGCAGCTTCAGCACTTCTCCAAAGATAGCCTTCTTCATCCAAAAGAGAAGTTACTTTATCTTTCGAACTCACCGAGCTCCATCTATAGAATTTCCATTCGCTTGTTAAAGTAGAGTGAATTCCATAGTCATAGTTAGGGCTTCTCCTAAAGAATTCTACAGCTTCTAGAACCCATGGGCAAGGTATCATAATACTGCAGCTTGAAACTATTCCTTTTTCGAATGCTTCAAATGTTGCTCTATTTTCTGAATGGCACATACCAACATCGTCTGCATGAATAATAAGCAACTTCTCGCTCTTATCAAAACCTTGTGTCATTCTATCTCAAAATTGGTTTCTTAAATTTATAAGTTTTTATTGCAATATGTAGTACGTTAATTTCTAAGTCAAGAGTTGTTACTTCTTGTACTATAAGCGATTTCTTTTAAAGATCTATATCTCTTTTTCCTCTAAAATTCATTAAACCTTTATAGCTCAAATTTTTTAAGTGTCGATAAACGAAACTATTTCTCAGTTACTATCAATGCAGTTGAGATTGCTCTCAAGAAGCCATCAGATGGTTTATTTTTTACTTCGTTGTTTAAAACTAAAGTAGAAGAACCTCCTCCATCTAAGTTAATGGCATTTTTGCATCCAATATTTTTTAATATTTCTATAAGCTCATCTAAAGTTGCTCCTATACTGTATCTTTCCTCTGGTTTTAGTTCCGTTTTTCTATCATCATCAATGGTAATCAGCAAAACCTCATCTTCAGAAGTTGCAAAAACGCTCCTTGGAGCTCTTACGTTGAATTTAATTCTCGATGGCGGAACTCCTTTTCCAAATTCTTCTTCGTTTTTTACTTCTTTTCCACCTTTTAGAAGTATTGGACCTGCTGAAATTCCATGAACAACTCTTTTTTCTTCAAGCCTATCTACACTATAGATAACACTATTTGTCTTTGCTTCTTTTATTTCGTCTATGATCTTTCTTGCTAATTCTCTTTCTTTTACTAAAATTACGAAGCCATTTCTCGGGACTTCTACTTCTCTTTCTTCTGTTATTTCAACAATGCTTTTTCCTACCACAACGAACTTTGTTCCATCTTCGCTTAAATTTCTAGCGTAACTCAGTGTATACAAGCTTACTTCACTTTCAGAATTTAGTTTAACTTTTACTTCTGAGCTATTTTCCTTAAAACCAAGTTTTGTATCTCCAACTTTTATCGTTAGGTCTAAAACTGACAATGTGTCGAGTTCTATACCTTCTTCTGATACTAATATAGTTCCTCGTTTAAAAATCGGTGGGTTGATTATGTGCTTATTAATCATAAGCAATCCAACTGGGTCATTGAAAGCATCATACTTGCTTATTTCTTCAGGGAAGTTTAAGAAGTAGCCTCCATTTATCCCAGCTATAGCCTTGTTTCTTTTTACTATTTCCATTAAGTTTTCGTACCCGCTACATAAGGTGATTGGAAGCGTTGGCTTTACAACTTGTTCTTTTTCGTTGCTTTCACTAAAGTAGATTATCTTACTCTTTAATTCTTTAAGAATTGCTTCTTCCTGTAGTGTAGCATTCTTTAGCTTAAATTCATCCATTTGGTTATCATAAAATAATTTTCCCTTCTCTATCAATCTCTTTACTACTTGAACTCTGTATAGCTCTCTACTCAGCATCATTCTACCCTCTTCTTCAATGAAAGCATCCGCACCATCTTCCTTTGAGATAACAAGAACGTTATCTTTGCTTTCTAACCCTCTAACTCCCATCTTATCAGCTGTAGCTATTCTTCTAAGGGAGCGAGCAACTTGAGTAAGTTCTTCTTTTTTTTCTGGGACTCTTGCCAGTACTGGCTTTATATCAAGCTTTTTTAGCTCATCAAAACTTATCCTTACTATATGAGCTACTCTTTTCCCGAATTCGCTTTCAAACACTCTCTTTTCATATCCTATCATTTCTGCTAAAGCTGACTTTACTCACTTTTTTCATTAAATAAGTTTTTCATTGCTTGTTTTCTGTTAACTTGAGGTTTTTCTAGGCTGAGGCTTACCTTTCCTTACGTTCAAAGTATTTGACTAAACTTCAAGATGAAAGAAACTAACCCTTTAAGTAGTTCTTTACTTGGTAACCTAAAGCCACGAAGAGAAGGCTGATAATTTTAGTTAAGAAAAGATTCTAGCTTTAGAAGTAGTAAGAATCTTCCAGCTTAAGTTGTGAAGTGTATCAA